>CAYWOP010000084.1:0-4473 GCA_964459935.1 uncultured Methanosarcinales archaeon
GCCACTACCGATCCTGTTCATCATAATGGCCGTGCGGGCTCGTTGTTCCACGGGGAGCTGGTCGTAGGCGTACTTCGCTGCGGTGCCGACCTGTTCGAGTGCGTGGAGGCCGGCCAGTTGCACCAGGCCAAACGGTCCCCAGTTGATATTGGGCTCGCCCGTGTTCACGGTGTGGCCGAACCGGATCGACTGGATCGCGGTGATCGCCCCGGTTATGGCGATGCCGAATTCGTCGAGGGACTCAGGGACCTGGATGCCAGCTATGCGGTAGTCTTCAGGGATGCCGTAGTGTGCCATGGATGCAGCGCTACCGCCTGATCCGAGCACGGCTATTCCGCTTTGGTAGTATGTCAAAGCATTGTCATCGGTGAGTCCCACGCTGGGGATCGCAGCGTCTTCATCCCAGCCGATACGTTCCTGGATGTACCGCTGTTGCCGTTTGGTCCCGCTGCCGGCGCCGAGCGCTGCTATGGCTGCTACCCCCGCGTGCTTGGTGAAGCATTCCTGTTCCCGGGTGTACCGTTCAACGCGCTCCTGCAGTCCCATGGTTCCGCATATCCAGCCTTGGTTTAAATATGTCTCCGCGAACGAATGTAGTTATCTGTAGAGGTCGCCGAGAGTGGTGATGTTGGGGAGCGGTTCGGCGCGTTCGTTGATGATGTCCAGTATCTCCGTGCCGAGTGTGGACATGTACGCGACTACCCGCTTGGGTTCTACTTGGAGGTTGACTCTGGTTAAGGTGCCCGCTTCATCGATGCAGTAGTAGATGTCGCGTTGATCGCTTTCATGCATAACGAGTTCTAGCAGATCGGACTCGACGCTGTGAGGATCTGTTCCGCTATAGAGTGCGTACACGGGCGTATCGTCACCGATAGTGGTGAAGAATTCTCTCATACTCATGCGTTTGCCCGGGTTGTCGATGTTCCCCTGCTTCGTGGCGAGGTAAGTTGTTTGGTCCGTGATGGCCGCTAGTCCGAAGTATGCTTCGTTGATCTCCCGTTCGAGTCTCGCCTCCTGGGCTACGCGCATACGTGTTCTATACGGTTGAAATTTATTAGTGCGTACCTGAGGACGTGGTTATAGGCTGAACCTATAGGGGCTCGCTACTCGCACAGCCACGTTTTCATCAGAGAGCGGCGCACTTTCCAAATCTATATAAGCAGTATCGACCCCATGTAGCATTATGCTCAGGTACCACCAAGGACCCGAGGAGAAGCAAGGACAGAACCGTAGGCTGTACGTACAAGTGGATTCGCAGTACAGCGAGCGAGAGTATGGCTTCCCGGTGAACGAATCTGAACAGCGGAAGGATATCATCGATACCCCTGACGAGCTCTGGCTGCTCACGATGGAAACGATGGAACGAGGTCCGTATCCATACCCAGGTACCGTTGACTTCTACATCCGACGCGGGTCAGAGCTTCGGATCGAGTCTCGTCAGCACCTGTCCGAAATGGACTACAAGCCAGATTACATCAGAGCCAAGCAGCGACGACGTGATGGCAAGCCGATGGTCGTGCTCGGCAACGAGGACAAGGTGGAGATACACTGGCACCCGTGGGAAGAATCGTATACGCACGAGGGATCGCTGGTAGACATGTTGGCAGAGTGGCGGGAATGAATCCGCAGGCACCTTGTGTATCTAGCAAGGTCTGAGACCAGAAGTTTCGAGGAAGAACTGTTTTCTATCGGACTTTACACGGTTTCGTCGTGGTGCTCTCGCGTGCCGTTCGTGTAGAGCTCCGGTATCCCGCTGTTCTCGAGCGCGACCTGTGCTCCGTTTGTGAACGCTTCCGCTCTCGTGTACATCTCGGTCATGGACGCTATCGTGAGGGAAGAGACGCCGACGAACCCGTGTGCCTTCCCCGTTAACGACGTGTACACGGCGCGATAGGCACTATTCATCCCGCTGAGGAGGAGCCCACCGTATACGCCATACTCGGCGTCGCCAAAGACTCCTGCGGACAGTAGGGCGTACTGTCCTGTGACGAACGCAGGACCTCCGATGATGTGATCGATCGTGAATCGGTTCTTGTCAAACCCGTACTGCTCTGCGAATTCATGTTGCTGGTCCTGAAACAGCTTGCCGAAGTAGAGACAGGATACGGTTCCGCGCCGCATCCAGTGCGGGACGTGACCAAGCCAGTCGTCCCGTTCCCGCTCCAGCAGTGCATCCGTGTACCGTTTTCCCGCTTCTGCACACAGTGATGGGTACTCACCGAACGCCCGCCGGACGCGTGCAGATGCAGCGCCGTCTCTCATGCAAAATCCCCCATGCGACCGGTCCGTCGCGTATCGTTCGTGATCACGTGTTCTGTATAGTATTCGCCTTTGGCGAGGATACGCCTGGTATCCGGTACGGGATACAGTGCTGTGGTATCTTCGTGGGAGGAGTCGAGAAAGTGATGCGAGCGCCGTCCTTGTTGTTCCAGCCAGTCCTTTGTAAAGTCGAGCATCCTGTGTACTGCTTCGTACGCGTGAGCGTTGAGACTGCTCTCGATCATGTACAGGGGGTTGTCCTGGTCGAGCTTGTTATGGAAGTACTTCGCGAACCGCGGTATCGTTCCTGGTTCGGTAACGAGCGTCGTCTCCTCGAGTCGCGAAACGAGTCCGTGATCATCGTCGAACCCGACGTAGCGGAGCTCGCTGTCGTCGAGCTGTACAGGGCCGTTGCTGGTGAGGTAGTGGTGCACCCTGGCTTGCATGCACACGTTAGTGTTTCACGGATTTATATGAGTATCCTGTGTGCGTAGCTATACAGTATGCAGGTGAGCACGGAGCTTCGGCGTGGATACGGTGGCGGTCGATATCCGGACATGCGAGACGAGTCTCGTATGATCACAACAAATCGATGCCGCGATCTACAATAATGACGAGCGTGCAGACGATGTATCGGTGACCGGGACGGTGGAGACGTTGTACCGTGCCCGGAACCCCCGGAGATTTTTAAATATCCCTGCTGCAGTTGCAGATATGGATTTATCGCCACAGCTCCGAGAGAACAGCGAGGTGACGTGGGAGGAACAAAAAGACTCGATCTTCGTGAACTCTGCGGACCGGACGGCGTATTTCGAGACGACCGAGCTGGAACGATTGGTCGATGTTATTGACGAACCCGATCAGCTCTGGCTCGTCACGGTGCAGACGCGCAGGCGTTTAAACCATGACATACCGCACGGCCCGCGTTTCTTCGTCCGGCGCGACCGTTGGTACAAGTCCGCTGATGCACGGCAGCGCATCGCGTATTCACCGAAGATGCCGGACTACGCGTGCGCCGTGCTCGATGCTGATAGAGATCCTGCCGTACTGCTCCAACGGGATGCTGTGACGGAGATATACAAGGTCCAGTGGGACAAGCCGTACGAGTACCACGGCCCCGTCGAGGATATCCTTGAGTAAAAGGACCGGGAGGACTCGCCCAGGTTCCGGTCATCATGTACCTGAAGGAGCGGTACGGGACAACCGAGGACCCCGTGCATCGACTGGTCGATCACGGCCGTACACGGGAGATGTTCAGCACAGCGGTTTGTTGCTATCAGATGTCGTACGGGCTCGCGCCGTGGCGCATGTCGCCGAGCATGTTGCACAGCTCCGTTTCCTTGGAGAGCACGTGTGTGCCGTAGTTCCCTTCCGCGATGAGCCGGTGCTCTTCGGGGAGAACGCGGAGGTGTCGGGTCTCGCTGTAGGGGTCGTCGGTGAAGTAGTGTAGGTCACGGCCGCGGTTCCATAGCTCATTGACAACCCGATCGAGCTTCGAGCGGAACTGTATATGTGATGCGTCGATATCGTGCTCCACACAGTAGATGGGCGCGGTGTCCGGGAGTGTCAGGTGGTAGCTTCTGCCGAACAGACGCATCGTGCTGGCATCCCGTTCGTCCGCCGACGGGACGAACATGGTAACCTGTGCGTCTCCGCCGCTGAACGCGGCGAATACCGCGCCCGATTCCCGGGGTGCGATCGATGCTGGCTCGCTCAACGGGAACACATCGAAACTCATACAGTGCATCTGGAAGATGACCTTTAAAAAGATAGGTGTCTGCGGTCCGTGCTCTCCCTTGCAAAACCGTTAAAAACGGAATCGTCCTTTGCACCCACGCAGCCCCATAGTGTAGCGGCCAATCATCTTCGGTTTTGGGCCGAAGGACCTCGGTTCGAATCCGAGTGGGGCTAGTTGACATTTTTGTCAAAAACAAGGGCTAATAGTACAGAAAAGCAGAAAGAGAATAACCATTCAGAAAGTATGAGTAGTACCTCTAGTAATCTGTTCACTTGCACCGCAAGATGATAGCCACACGTTTCATGGTATCAGCGTGATAAAATCCGAATCGCCCTGCGTTAATGGTATTCTAGAACGGGCAGATGAACTTTCATTTGATACTTGTATATCCCTACGCTTGAGAAAGCTTGGCCCATAGATATCCCGTGAAAATAGCAGCTACTAGTCCGAGAAAACCCCACGCATAGGTGGCGGAT
>CAYWOP010000085.1:0-1532 GCA_964459935.1 uncultured Methanosarcinales archaeon
ACCTTGTACTCCTTGAGGAACTCGATGAACTCGTTATCCACTTGCATATTCGCAAGGAAGGATCGGTGGTTTTTAACAGTTTATACCAGCAGAAACGTCAAGAAGGCATCACAGATCAGCGCGACGAAGTACTCCGTGCGCCACCCCAGGACCTTCTGCCCGTCCGGCCCCGTGAACGGTGTAGGTTGAAGAAGGACTTACAAAAACATTTTAATTCATTCATTCCGGGTTAGAACGTATGAGGAAGAGTTATGTATTCGGTGCTATCGTATGTATGGTGATCCTCGTAGCGGTTGGTGGAGCGTATCTGTATCTGCAACAGGAAAGGACCGGAGAAGTTAGTCCCGGAGACATTTGCAACGCCTGTGGATCGGTTCAGATTGAGCAGGGAATCGAAACTGCCTCGGGGTATCTCGATGAGAACTACCCACAACGTAGATATGAGCTGATCGCAGAATCAGCAGAAATGTACTACTGTGGGCCGTGCGGCGGAACCTCCCCCGTCGTCTTCAAAGTCCGCCGAAACGGCACAGTCAGTTTTATCATCACTGATGGTGATAGTGTCCAACGATTCATTCAAAACCTATCAGTCGCTTCCAAAAATCATCGAGAACGACTCATTGAAATTTACAATCTAAACCGAACAAAACACTCCACCTGATATACCAAGAAAGTCGAACCTAAACAAGACCAATACACTACTCCACACTTTGATTATGTCAGCAAGAGGACACTGACATCACAGACCTACTGCTTGCTGGTAGCGAGTGAGTCAGAGGCAGTTTCCTTTGCCACCACCAACATCTACGGTACCCCATGATCGGTGAATACACTACGTTACCTTGTATACTGAAATAGAGCTCCAAGTGCTACAACTTCTTACACCAGCACGAACGTCAAGAACGCAGCGCCGATCAGCGCGACGAAGTACTCCGTGCGCCATGCCAGGACTTTCTGCCCGTCCAGCCCCATGAGCGGGATCATGTTGAACAGGGCGAGGAAGGCGTTGATCTGCGCGCCGTACGCGCCGATGGCTCCGGGTACTTGTGTGAAGATGAATGCGAGTGCGATGTTCGTTATCGGCCCTGCGCCACTGATGATACCGTTCTGTCGCCTGTTGATACGTCCCTGTATCATGACGGCGCCGGGAGCGGCGAAGATGAACCCGAGCAGGGCGCTGAAGATGGCGATGACGAGCATGATATCACTGGCCTTGAACTCGGCCCAACACCCGTAGTACTGCGCCACGAATTTGTGTGCTAGTTCGTGCAGGAGGAAGCCGAGTCCAACGGTTATCCCGCTGATGATGAGCGCGTTGGCAAGCGAGATGCTATTGCTGAGCAGGATGGCAAAGGCGAGGCTGATGGCTGCCCACGCTTTAGCCAGGTCGCGGAGTTCACGCTGCGTGAACCTCACGTGTAGTCACCCAGTGATTCCTGGTGTTTCCTATATCGTTCCAACCGCTTGGGCGGGTCGACCCTGGTCCATGAGAACCCCCATTCGTCGAGCATCTCCCTAGCATTATCGGTGAT
>CAYWOP010000085.1:1557-4382 GCA_964459935.1 uncultured Methanosarcinales archaeon
CTCCACATACCGCCGGAGTTGCTGGACCGCGTCGAGGCCCGCGCTGTACCGCTTGCATTCGACGATGATGAGATTGCCGTTACCGTCGTGGCCGAAGACGTCGATGAAGCCGAACCGCGTGTGCTCTTCCCTGGACAGCGGTGTGAAGTCCTCGCTGATGAGCTCCGGTTCCTCTTTTATCATATCGCTCATGTCCGCTTCCGTGCCCGCAAGCTCCAAGCTTTGCCCGTCGTTCAGGGTGTCCTGTATCACGTCGTGTATCTCGTGGATCGTGATTGTCATGAACTCCTTCCTGCTCCGGTCATGCCCCTCGATGTGGAGCACATCCTCATCGTGTTCCAGATCGAACGTTGTCCCTTCCTTCATGTAGTTGATCGGTTCGCTGTTGGCCGGCTGGTGGACGAGGAGTGTGCCGTCCGCTTTGAAGATGAGGACACGGTCTCCTTTGGGCAAGTGGGACTCTGCCCTCCCGCTGTAGTCCACGGTACAGTTACACATGCAGACCAGCGTCTTCCTGTTGGCGTTGAAGCCGTGGAAGCTGTCGCAGAACTGTTCAAAGCTCATCGTCGAAGCCGTATTTTTTCGCCACGCTTTCTACTTTCTCACGTATTCCGGAAGGGCTTGGACAGGTGTCGTATTCACTGACCTGGGCGTATATCCGGAGTTCGTTAATCGCTCTCTCAAGATTCGGGTTATCAGATCGAGGTCTTGCATCAGAGGATTTGGTCAGTGTTTGAATTCGTTGAATCAGACCGCTGGGGGTGATCTGCTCCTGGTTCATAACAAAGTTGAACAAGTCTCCGAAAATCTTCTCGGGGGTCTCTGGAAGGTAGCTGTTGTCGTGCGAGTTTCCTTGGAGACCGTTATTATTCATCGTGGTGAGACCCAGGTTTACGAGTTTTAAATGCTCTTGGGATAAGTCTTAATAAACCAACAATCCTCTGCTCTCCTATGAAGCTCAGTCAAATACGGGAAACGCTCGACGACGCGTCGCAACCGCTCATCTTCTACGACGATGACTGTGATGGCCTCGCCTCGTTCCTCCAAGTGTATAAATACGTTGGTGACGGCAGAGGCGTGCCGGTGAAGGACTCGCCCGGTGTGGAGGAGCGGTATCTTCGCATGGTCGAGGAATCCCAGCCGGACCTTGTCGTGGTTCTGGACAAGCCCTATATCGATGAAGAGTTTCTGGACCAAATCGGGCAGCGCGTACTCTGGGTGGATCATCACGAGCCACAACGCGTGGATGGCGACGTCCTCTACTTCAACCCGCGACGGGACGATGACGGGGATAACAGGCCGACGAGTTACTGGCTGTACCGCGCGCTCCAACGGCACTTATGGATAGCGATGGTCGGCATCGTCGGAGACTGGTGCTATCCCGAAGATTTGGCGGATGCGTTCCGCGACCTCTATCCAGGACTTCTTCCAGAGGATGTGGAGTCACCAGAGGAGGCGATCCACGACACGAAACTGGGTGAACTCGTTCGTATCTTCAATTTCAATCTGAAAGGGACCGTCCAGGAGACGCTGGAAGCGGTGGACGTGCTGCAGCGGGTGGACGGTCCGGAGGAGATACTCGAGCAACGCTCGCAACACGGCGAGTATCTGTATCAGAACTATCTCGGTCTGCAGCACGCATATCAAGATTTACTCGAGGAGGTCTCGGTCGGCGACGGTGACGTGCTCGTTTTCACGTACCCGGACGAAGGGGATAGCTTCACGGGCGAGTTGAGCAACGAGCTGCTCTACCGCCATCCCGAGAAAGTCATCCTCGTGGGACGTCGCGATAAAGGACTGTACAAGTGCTCGCTCCGCTCCTCCGATATCGATATCGCTGAGATACTCGACGACTGTTTGCAGCAAGTGGATGGGAGCGGTGGTGGCCACACGCATGCATGCGGCTGTGCGATCGCAGTTGACGACTTCGATACGTTCACGAACTGTCTGGAAGAACGCGTCGCCGACGCTCAGTAACGTCTCTCCGTCTTGCAAACCTTTACTAGAGCCGTTCGGTAAAAGCAAACTATTCTATGACTATCTTTCAGTAACGACAAAACCGAAAGTTTTAAAAATGAGTACTCTACGATAGTAATACACTTCGGGCATGGAGGGGCCTTCCCACCGTTCTACGCCCACTCACCCTACCCCTTCATGCCGTCCTTTTCTTCTTCGATGTAACAGAAATGCATCCATAGCATAGTGCTAGCGTAAGAGAACAGTTTACTTGAACATGTTCCCCATGCCGCCGGGCATACCGCCCTGCTGCATCTTCTCCATCATCTCTTCCATGTCCCCGCCGCCCTTGAACATCTTCGTCATCTTCTTCGCCTGGCGGTACTGTTTCAGCAGGCCCCGGACGTCCTTCTGCTCGAGTCCGGCGCCGGTAGCGATGCGCTCGATGCGTGACGCGTCGATGCGATCCGGATCCTCCAGTTCGCCCTTCGTCATGCTGTCCATCAGGATGCGCCAGTCCTGCATCTTCTCCTCCTGCACGTCCAACGCCTCTTCCGGCAGTTCGAGCTGGCTGAACCCGGGAACCATCTCCATGATCTTCCCCAAGCTGCCCATGTCCTGCATCGCCTCCATCTGTTCGTACAAGTCCACGAGATTGAACTCACCCTTGAGGAACCGCTTGCCCAGCTCCTCCGCCTGCTCCTCATCGATTGCCTGCTCCGCGCGTTCAAGCAACGCGTCGATGTCGCCCATGCCGAGGAGGCGGCCGACGAAGCTCTCCGGCCGGAACTGCTCAAGATCACGCAGTTCCTCACCGACGCCGATGAACTTCACGGGCGATTCCGTGACGGCGCACGCAGTGAGCGCGC
>CAYWOP010000086.1:0-4323 GCA_964459935.1 uncultured Methanosarcinales archaeon
GGAGAACGAGGAGTTTCAGGAGAACGACCACGGCGTGCAGGTACGCGTGATCGGACGTAGGGACGTGTTCCCGGAGGAGGTGCAGGAACGGTTTAACGAGATAGAACAACATACTGAAGACAATGAGGAATACCGCCTGAACGTCGCCGCTGGGTACGGCGGCCGGGACGAGATCACCCGCGCAGCACGACAGTTAGCCAGAAAAGCGGTCGACGGTGATATCACTCCTGCAGACATCGATCAGGACGTCCTGGAAGAACAGTTATACCTCACGTCAGAGCCGGATGTCGTCATCCGCACCGGTGGTGAGCGGCGGACGAGCAACTTCTTACCGTGGCAAACGGTCTATGCGGAATGGATCTTCGTAGACAAGATGTGGCCGGAGTTCGAAGAGAGCGATCTCGAAGCGTGTCTAGAAGAGTACGCTGAGCGTGAGCGGCGCTTCGGTCGTTGAGTTACAGCGCTGCGTTGACTTCGTCCAGGAACTCATCATGCTCGTCCTGGATACGCTCGGCCGCGTCGATCACCGCGTCGACCGGGTCGCCTTCCTCCGTCTCTACGATCAAGCTCGGCTCGCCGACTAAAGGATGGTCAACATTATACGCGGCCGCTGTGACGTCATCATCGTTCCATAGTTCTGTCTTGACGATGTTGCACAGCGTGTGACCCGCGCCTTCGACTTCGACGACGAGCTTTGTATCCGAGTGTTCGTCAGTATGCAGTTCCATATACCATGGCAGCGAAACTCCGTTTAAATAGTTTGGCCGGTGCACAGGTTTAAAAGACACGATACGATAGCAGATAGTATGTTATATCACGCAGGGAAGGTCTTTGAGGTCGTAGATGGTGAGGAAACATTGGTCACGGTGGAGATGTGGG
The DNA here is from genome assembly GCA_964459935.1 of uncultured Methanosarcinales archaeon. GTDB lineage: Archaea > Nanobdellota > Nanobdellia > Woesearchaeales > CAYNLP01 > CAYNLP01. The sequence continues at coordinate 880 of CAYWOP010000086.1, forward strand.
ACGACAACCTCTTCACCTTCGATATCGAGGACGATGTCGCTCCAGACGTGGATGAAGGCGATATCGTGCTCGTCGACTACACACCCGTACCAGCGGGGAACGACGCGGTACCGCGGCACACGATCGTGCGAGTCCTCGAGGGTCAAACGGCGCAGCGCGTCTGGAAGCGCTACCGCCAGTTCAACTCCACGCGGAAGAACTCGAACACGAGCGCCATCCAACCGAGCTATATGGGGTAAACCTTTCCTGGCTACGGAGTGGACCGATGAACACGCGAGACCTGCTCAACACCGCGCTGCACCGCGTCTGGTCGAACAGGTTAGCTATCGCACCAATCGTACTCTACTTGCTCTTCCTACTCGCTCTACTCCTGGCGGGGATAACGCAAGCAGGGATTGTTGATGAACTCGCGGTGCTCATCGATGCGACCCAGAGTGATGAGGCGAAGCAGCAACTGACGGAATCCATCGAGGAGTACCTGCGTTCCCCGGAGTTCAGCTTTGAGAGCGTGCTCGGTACGGTGGCCATCTACCTTGCGGTGTGGTTCATCGTCTCGCTCTACCTGAACTGCGTGCTGTTCATCACGCTGGCCCAGCTGACACGAGACCGGTTGAATATATGGAGCACGTTCCGAGAGGGCTTCGGATTCATGCCGCATTTCTTCGGTTACAAACTCGCATGGACCGGATTATTCCTGGTAACCGTGACCGTAGGATGGGGTATCGCACTCGCTCTCTATTTGCTTAGTCCGGTGGTCGGTATCGTGAGCGCTGTCTTCTCGTTCTTCGCGGTTACGTTGGTACTGGCCTATCTCTTCGTCCGGTTCCTCTTTCCCCTACCGCGCATCTTCATGGACGAGGACGCCGTCATCAGTTCCTTCAAGACAAGTTATGAACTCACCGAAAACCGGTTCTGGGAAGCAGCGCTCGTCGCCGTGATAACCATCGGCCTGGGAGCGCTCGCTAGTACGGTCCTCGGCAATCCTGTGTTCACCTTACTCGAATCGATCTTCGGATCCGCGCATGTCGTCACGAGTGTGCTCTCAGGAGTGCTCGGCACGGGCATCCTGCTCATCTACGCGTTCCTCTTGACCGTTGCGGAGCTCTATCGTTTCCTGGCATACCTGGAGTTCCAGGATGGATGAACGATGCTGTAGCACGGACCGTATCGAACGGTTATCTTCTACCATAGCAATACTTAAAAAATAGCGGTACAATCCTCGATATACGGGGGTTTAGTTGTGTGGATAAGTAAGACGTACGAGCAGCTAGAAGAGTTCGCAGAACGGGTGAAAGAGAGCTTCACCTCGGTGAAGCAAGAGATGGATGATCACCGAGAGAGCATCAATCGCAACACTGAAGAGATCCGAGATATGTATGCATACCTGAGCGAGGTGGGGAGCAAGCTGGACAAGCTCTCCGAGCGGCTGGATCAGGTGGAGATGGTTCTGGATCCTGACGCGCAGAACTACGCGGTACATGAAGAGCTCTCCGCGGAAGAGCAAGAAGTGTTCATGGCATTATACACTAGTGATAGTCCTGTCTCAGTCGACGCTTTAACGGGGAAGACGCGGTTCCGTGAGGCCCGCGTGAAGAAGCATATCTGTGATCTGCTCGCGAAGGGCGTACCGCTGGAACGTGAATGCCGCGGCGAGGAACTCTACTTCTCCTTGGACGACCAGTTCAAGGAAATCCAGGCGAAGAACAACGTGTTAGATATCAGCGAGTCAGTGGCGAAAGAGTTGCGCGCTTAACCGAGTTTCTCCGTGATAGCTTCCGCTTCCTGTACCGCTTGGCCGATACGCACACCCGCTTGCTTGAACTCGTCCTTAGCCAGGTGTCGTCGTGCGCTGTCCAGGTATTTCACAACGTTATGCGCGTGTTCTTCACCGATGCCGGAGCCTTTGACCTGTTTGTATCTTGAGAGTACTTTGTTATGCATGGTCTCCGTAGATTCCTCAACGTGCTCCGTGAGTTTCTCAACGATCTCCGCTATCTCCCTGAGATTCTCCGCTGGTGTCTCTCCCATACCCTTTACTCCGCACCCGCCTTTTTAAAAGGTTGCGTTCATAAGTTTTTATCAAATGTTATAATTTCTCTATATAAAATGATCCCTTAATATTTATCGTTCCTCCAATATATAGAAATATCTATATATTGCTTCACCATTAACTTTAAATAGACCATCAACCAAGAACAAAGTATGAGCGACAAATCAAACAAACATGATATACTCCAGCTACGCGGATTTCTTTCGTTCCTTATACTACACGAATTAAGCAATGAGAAGCTCTGCGGCGAAGATCTCGCCTACAAGATAGGCCGGCGTAAAGGAGAAGTACTGACACCCGGAACCATCTATCCAGCACTACAAAAACTGCACGATAAAGGACTTGTACAGTACAGGTCGGAAGGTCGGAAAAAGTACTACACGTTGACCGATAAAGGAACAGAACAATTAGAATCACTCTACAAAGACTTCAGTAACTACTTCTATGGACTCAAGAACAAGATCCGACGCGAATGGTATGAACCCCTGCCCGACGATGCAAGCTTTTACAACTAATAATCAACGTGCAAAAGTTTTTGCATGGAAAAATTCACAGCTTTGGCAAGAACTTTTGACCACCCTCGCACTATACACATACAGCTACACACTCGAACAAGGCATGCGCCTGATCGGGAACAAAATATTCGACAATCCACCCTAACCCTCTAACTACCACAAGAGCACAGAGAGACACCAAAAAACGAGTCACAGCAATAACGTAATACTTTATACAAAGCATAACGTTCAACGTAAGGAAAGACCACAAAAACGTAAGGTTTTTATAATCCCTTACGTTTTTTCCCGTGTATGTCAGAGCAGCAAACGCGGAGGGAGCACAGTCGGAGCCAGTTCCACCTCACCGAGGAGCAGATCGAGGAGCTCATCGCCGCGACGGACAAGCTACGCGACACCGTCATCATCAAACTCCTCGCATACTGCGGCCTTCGGCGGTTCGAAGTGGCCAAGATCAAGATCGAAGATATCAACTTCGACACGCGGAAGATACAGATCACCGGAAAGAAGGACATAGAGCGGCTCGCAACGCTCTTCGCAGACAGCCTCGTTGAGGATCTCAAGATGTACATCCGTTATGTACTGGATGACGCGGACAAAGGCCACCTTTTTCCAGCCAAATCCAGCCTGAATGAACGGGGCCATATATCGGAAACACAGATCAACCGCATCGTGGCCAAAGCGGGCGATAGAGCAGGCCTTGACAACCCGGTACCGGAGCTCAAGAACATCAACCCGCACCTCCTCCGCCACAGCTGCGCCCGCATCCTCAAGGACCGGGGGCTCAGCCTTGAAGTCGTACAGAAAGTGCTCGGTCACCTCTCCTATCAGACGACGATGGACCTCTACGGTACAAAAAGTATCTCCGAGATGGACGAAGAA
>CAYWOP010000087.1:0-4312 GCA_964459935.1 uncultured Methanosarcinales archaeon
GACTACGGAGCGCTACAGAGCAGATACAAGAACCTACGCCGTGACATCAGCCACGCGAGGAAGGAGGGGAAGAATATGTTCGAACCGCACAATCTCCTGCTCGACTTCCCTGGCAAAATAGAAGTGGCGAAAGCGACGGGCACCGAAGAGGACTACAAAGCTGCCAAGGAACTGCTCGACGAAGCGAAGCAAAGGTATGAAAAGGCAGCGTCCAAAGATGTTAAAAACGTCCGCGACGAAGTCGAGGAACAAGTAGAGCAGCTTGATACTCCGGAGACGGAGTTGTCCGACGAGGAGGTAGCCAGATTCGAACGAAAAACACAGCGACGGGTCCTGCGCCAACGCTTGCACGAAGCGATCACGCCACCGATACAGCTCCGCGAGGCAGTCGTCGCCGCGTGGAAGCTCGCTCGCCACTACATGAGGGGTTCTGATGGGACTACTTGATTTCTTCACGGGAAGCGCAGGACAGGAAAAGCGGGACGAGATCATCAGCGAGAGCCAGAAGGTCCAGGAAGACACGTCAGCAGACGAAGAAGATGGGATGAGCACGGGTGATCCTGAGCTGGATATGAAGTTGAACAAGATCAACGCCCAGCTCGAAGCCCTGCAGGAGTTCAGGAAGACGACGAGCGAACGGTTCAACATGATGAGCGAGCAACGCGGCGAGCTCCGCGGTATGGTGACGGACCTGTCACAGAGTATCACGAAGATCGAGGCGAGCGCTTCGAAAGCCGTGGACCTCGTGGAGAGCGTGGAGCCCGAGAAGCTCATGTCACAAGTGCGGAAACAGGATAGCAAGATCGAGTCGCTCCGCGCACAGCTCGACAGCAAGGACGCGCGGATGCAGGACATGTTCGACGAGATCAAGCGCATGCGCGAACAGATGGACGTGTACCAAGGCCTGGAACAGGTCCAGCAGCTGAATGATGAGATGAAGGACGAGCTCTCGGAGATGCGCAAGATGCAGGCGACGATCAAGAAACACGCTGACCGCGTGGACTCGATTTTCGTGGATGTGAACGAGAAGTTCAAGGAGTTCAGCAGTATCGAGGAGAAAGTGGATGACCTGCAGAACGAGGTGCAGGTGCTGCAGCAGGACATGGACGAGCTGAAGGTGAACGTGGAAGAGAAAGCGGACAGGGACGAGTTCGTGGACCTGATGGACAAGTTCAGCGACTTCCAGGAACACACGGACAACGTCCTCGACCTGATGGAGCAACGGAGCAAGGAGATGAAGACCGAGATGGCGGACGAGTTCGACAGGATCAAGGCACTCCTGGAAGAGGAGTACGGTATCGACTACGCCTCGGAGATCGAACGCTTGGAAGAGGAAGGCAAGGTTGACCACGGCGAAGGCATGTTACGCAAGCTGTGGAACAAGGCGAAAGGCGTCCACGAAAGCGATATCGAACCCGTAGAAGAATCGGACGGAGACGATGTAGAACCGGACGGAGCTGATGAAGATATCGTCGAGGAAGAGCTCTGACCTACTCCGCTGGTTGCTCACCGCCGTTATGGCCGTTGCGGGGACGTACTGGATACTCTACCCGGGCCTCGGCGGACTGCTCGGCACCACCCATCCGTTGATAACGGTGAGCTCCACCAGCATGGAACACAACGCTTCGTTCGACACGTGGTGGGAACGCCACGAAGAATTCTACCTCAAGCATAACATCACGAAAGAACAGTTCCGGTACTACCCCTTCAGCGATGGGTTGAACAAGGGTGATCTTATCGTCGTGCTCGGGAGGGACTCAGACCAGCTCGAAACCGGCGACGTGGTGGCGTTCACACAGGGACGGGACGTCCCGCTCGTGCACCGCATCGTCGACCGGAACGGATCTGCTTTTGAGACACGCGGCGATGGAAACGAGGAACAACTCCTAAGTGACGCGGTGAACGAGTATAATATCACACCGGACGAACTGCATGGGGAAGCCATCATACGCGTCCCGTACGTCGGGTACATCAAGCTCCTGGTCTCGCGTTGACAACACTTATATATGCTCTCCTCCTATTGGGAGTGATGCGATATCGGAGTGTGCTCACCGTATTCGCTCTCCTCGTACTAGCTCACACGGCGAGCGCCGCGTCGATCGGCGTGAACAAAGGAACGCTTTCCTTCCAGAACGTCCTCAACGGGGGGTATGCCGAGGACACCGTGACCGTCACGACGAGTAGTGAGGAGAATGTCACGCTCGATTACGAGGTCACGGGCGATATCGCGGAATGGATCACTATCCAACCCAACACTACAGCGAACCGCACGTTCAGCGCCGGTGAACCCTTGCAAGTGCGGATCATAACGGAACCGCCGAGCGACATCGCCAACGGAACGTATTCGGGCGAGATACGGTTACTCACCGGAGAGTTCATCGAGAGCGAGGGACGCATGGGCAGTTCCATCCGCGCCTCCTTCGGGCTCAACGTGAACGTGGGCATAACGGGTGATGAGATCCGGTCCTGCACGGCGGGTGGATTCGATATCCCGGATACGGAAGTGCGATATCCGCTCGAGCTCCGCTCGACCGTGGAAAACACGGGTAACGTCCGCGTCAGACCGAATGTGTCCGTGACGATCTGGGACAAGTACCAAGAAGAGATCGTGGCCACGAAGTCAACACGCCTCAGCGAGCTCCGCCCCACGCGGAGAGAGACGTACTTCTCCACAGTGTCCCACGACCTCTCCCCAGGGCAGTACTGGGCGGAAATCAACGTTTCACAGTGCAATGATAGGCAAACCCTCACGTTCAACGTGTTGGAGATCGGCGGGGTGAGCGATCAGGGCAAGCTGTTGTGGATCAAGACCGAGAGCTGGACCGACACAGGGGATATCACGCGGATCGAAGCGCGGTTCCGCAACGAAGGAAGCAGGGCGGTGAACGCGCGGTTCAAAGGGTCGATCTCGAAGGACGACGAAGTGGTGGAAGTGATTGATACGGATCCCGTGCAGGTACCGCCGAACCAGGTGCAGAACCTGGAAACGTTCTTCCGACCGGAGGAACCGGGCCGGTATGACGTGACCGGCAGGGTCATCTACAACAACAAGCTCACCTTTGAGAAGTCCGCGCAGATCAACGTCGAAGGCGTCGAGCAACGCGTCACCGGAGGGGTGGTGCAGTCACTCACGAGCAATCCATACCAGACCACCGCGGTCGGCGTGTCCATCGGCATCCTTGCACTCCTCGGGTTGATCGTGCGGGAGCATCGACGATGAGATACAGGCTGATCCTCCTCCATCTGCTCGTCATCCTTCTGGTAACAGCGTGCGGTCAGAAACGGACCTTACGGAACGAGAATGCGTCGGAGATAGTGACGTACAATCAAGAACTGGAACAGACGAACAGAGAGCTCCGGAAACGGTTGGCGGAACTTGACGAGCGCTACAACGCTTCCCAGGAACGCGTAAGCACACTCCGTAACCGCATCGAATCGTTGGAGAGGAAGTCAGCGACGGTCGGCCCGACCAACGTGACCGGTCAAGACGCTCTCGACTTCTCCCCCGATAAAGCGACGTTGCACGTGGCACAACCGTTCGGTGCGGTACTCACCGACTCGGACTCGATGCGTCCCGTCATGGATGAGGATACGATGCTCGTTCAGATACCACCAGAGCAACGGGAGATACGGCCAGGGGATATCATCGCTTTCACCGCGAACTACTCCGCCACGATCATAGTACACCGGGTCATCGCCGTCGGGAAGGACGATGAGGGCTGGTTCGCTATCACGAAGGGCGATAACAATGTGAAACCGGATCCGGAAAAGGTACGGCGTGACGACCTGATCGGTATCACCGCCGCGACCGTGTACTGACAAAGTTTATATACAGTAGTTCGGAGTGCTGTTTGTATGGAACGAAACACCCTCATCGCGGGCGCGCTCCTGATAATACTTGTACTTAACGCTGTCATGCTCGGAGTACTCTGGGATCAAAACGAAGACCAGCGGGAGGGGCGGAGCCTTACCGGAGCAGCCGTGGTTCTCGAAGGCGAGATAACTGCGAGTGACGGATTGACCAAGTGCTGCAACGTCTCCGAGACGACGGCCTGCTACGTCACGCAACCCGAGGGTTGCGACGCGTGCACAGGTACGTGCTAGCGCACGCGAAGGACAATATTTAAATACAACTGGTTGCCACTTCACATCGTCCTGGACAAGGGGCGGGTTGAATGGGCAGCGCAGACGATATCTCGAGTATCACACATGTACAGCGCGACTCCCCGCCGAGGTGGCGGTGACAGCGCGTGGCCGAGTTCGACCTGCGGTATCTTCTCCTCGTACTCCTTCTTTCCACCACGGTAGTAGC
>CAYWOP010000088.1:0-4087 GCA_964459935.1 uncultured Methanosarcinales archaeon
GGTGAGTCCGCCTGGCGGGGACTTCTCGGAACCGGTCACGCAGAACACGCTGCGCGTGACGAAGGTGTTCTGGGCGCTCGACAGCGACCTCTCACAGAAACGTCACTTCCCGGCGATCAACTGGCTCGACAGTTACAGCCTCTACCAAGAAGATTTAGCGGAGTACTACGAAGAAGAAGTGGATGAGGACTGGGCGAGCAACATCGCACGCGTGAACAAGCTCCTCCAGGAAGAGGATGATCTCATGGAGATCGTGCAGCTCGTCGGGAGCGACGCGCTGCCCGAGGACCAACAGGTACTTTTGGAAGCGACGCGGTTGATCCGTGAGTTCTTCCTCCAGCAGAACGCGTTCCACGACGTGGACACGTATAGCGAGCTGGAGAAGACCCACTTGCTCCTTGATACGATTCTCGAGTACTACGATCACGCACAGGACGCGCTGGAACGCGGCGTGCCGTTAGAGGAGATACTCAGCTTGGAAGAAAAGAACCGTATCGGCGACGCCAGGTTCGAGGAGGACTACGAACCCTTGCTCGACGAGGTGCGGGACGAGATGGAAGAGGCGTTCAACGAACTGTGAGGTGAACACGATGAAAGAATACAAGACGATTACGAAGATCGCAGGACCCTTGGTGTACGTGGAGAAGACGGAGCCCGTGGGGTACGAGGATCTGGTTGAGATCAAGATGCCCTCGGGCGAGACGAAGAAGGGACAGGTCTTGGATACCAGCGACGACCTGGTCGTCGTACAAGTCTTTGAAGACACCACTGGTCTGGACAAGCAGTGCAGCGTAAAATTTCTAGGAGAGACGATGCAGCTCGGCGTCTCCAGCGATATGCTCGGACGCATACTCGACGGGACGGGACAGCCCATCGACGACGGTCCGGAGATCATCCCGGACGAGCGCCGGAGCATCGAAGGCGCGGCGATCAATCCGATCGCGCGGAACCAGCCCGAAGACTTTTATCAGACCGGTATCAGCAGCATCGACGCGATGAACACACTGGTCCGCGGGCAGAAGCTCCCTATCTTCTCTGGAAGCGGCTTGCCGCACAACGAGATCGCCTTGCAGATCGCACGACAGGCCGAGGTCCTCGACGAGGATGAAGAGTTTGTTGTAGTATTCGCTGCGATGGGCATCACGCACGAGGAGTCGCAGCGGTTTATCAACGACTTCGAAGAAACGGGAGCCCTGGAGCGCAGCGTCGTGTTCCTGAACCTTGCTGACGACCCCGCGGTCGAGCGCACGATCACACCACGGATGGCCCTCACCGCGTCCGAGTACTTCGCGTACGAGGAGGGCAAGCACGTGCTCACTATCCTGACGGATATGACGAACTACTGTGAGAGCCTGCGTGAGATCGGCGCGGCGAGGGAGGAGATCCCTGGCCGCCGTGGCTATCCCGGGTACATGTACACGGACCTGGCGAACCTCTACGAACGCGCCGGTATCATCGAGGGACGCGAGGGGAGCATCACGCAGATACCGATCCTCACGATGGTCGGTGATGACAAGACCCACCCCATCCCGGACTTGACCGGATACATCACGGAGGGGCAGATCGTGCTGAGCAGGGATATCCATCAGAAAGGGCTTTACCCCCCGATAGACGTCCTCCCCAGCCTGTCACGCCTGATGGACGACGGCGTGGGCGAGGGGAAGACGCGTGAGGACCACGGTGACCTCGCGGACCAGCTCTACGCGTTCTACGCCGAGGGTTGCGACCTGCGTGGTCTCGTCGCTATCGTCGGCGAGGAAGCGCTGAGCGACAAGGACAAACGCTTGCTTGACTTCGCGGAACGCTTCGAGGAGGAGTTCGTGGCGCAGGGCAAGCGTGAGGACCGCACCGTGGAAGAAACGTTGGACCTCGGTTGGGAACTGCTCGAGGAGTTCCCCGAGGATGAACTCACCAGGGTGGATCCGGAACTGCGTGAGCAGTATATGGGTGACTAGCGATGCCCGACGTCAACCCGACCAGGAGCAACTTACTGGAGCTTCGGGAGAAGATCGAGTTGGCGGAGACCGGGCATACGTTGTTGAAGAAGAAGCGCGACGGTTTGATCTATGAATTCTTCGAGGTGATGAAGAAGGCGAAGTCCTTGCGTGAGGACCTCGCGGACGCGTACGAGACGGCGCAGGAGAAGTTGAACGTGGCGCGGACGTTGGAGAGCGATTTCCGTATCAGATCGCTCGCGTTGTCCATCGAGGACACGCCCGAGTTCGACCTGGAAGCGAAGAACATCGTGGGCGTGCGCGTACCCGAGATACAGCGGGACGAGACCTTGCACAAGCGGTTGTTCGAACGCGGCCACGGGTATTACAACAGCGCCGCGATCGACGAGGCCGCGGGTGCGTATGAAGAAGTGGTGGAGCGCGTCATCGAGGTGGCGGAGATTGAGACGACGATGCGCCGCATGCTCGACGAGATCGAGAAGACGAACCGCCGTGTGAACGCGTTGGAGACCCGCACCATCCCGGACATGGAGGATACCGCAGAGGATATCGAGCGTCGGTTGGAAGAGCAGGAACGTGAAGAGTTCACCCGGTTGAAGCTGATCAAGGACCGGTTGGAAGAGCAGTGAGTTCAAGACAACGTATTTAAGTCGGTACCTCCTTCTCTAAGGAGATGCGTGAACGAACGCTTCTCCTCACGATATTCACCCTCGCCGTGCTGGGTCTCTTAGTATCTGTGCACCTTCTGGATATCAAGTACGGTCGCGGGAGTTCGTTCTGTGACGTGTCGAGCACGTTCAGCTGCACGAAGGTGAACCACAGCGTGTACGGCACCACGTTCGGCTTCCCCACCGCCGGTATCGGCGTTGTGGGATACGCCGTGATATTCTTGATGTGCATAGGGTTGACCAACAAGCGATATCTCGACCGGACGTTCGGAGCCGTGTCGGAGCGTACCATCACCGCTTTTTCCCTGCTGGGCATCGTGTCCATCGGCGTGGCGATACAGCTCTACTACACGTTCGTCGAGTACTTCGTCCTGGAGACGTTCTGCCTGTACTGCCTGGCGTCGCAGGCGATCATCCTCTTGATCCTGGTCTTCGCCGTGCTGTACTATAGAAAACGGTTATAGCTCGTCCATCACTTCCCCTAGTGTGGGGTGGATGTGCACGGCGTTCTTGACGTGATGAACACTCGGGTCGTCCGTGCGGAGGAGCGTGCTGATCTCGTGGATGAGGTTCGGAGCGTCTGCGCCGATGATCGTCGCGCCGAGTATCTCCTCCGTCTTTTTATCACAGATGAGCTTGACGAAGCCGTCCGTGTCCTCCTGTATCTTGGCACGTCCGGTCCGTTCGTAGGGTGCTTTCAGTATACCGACCTCGTGTTCCTCTCGCGCTTCTTCCTCGGTCATCCCTACGCCGCCGATCGGTGGGTGGGTGAAGACGGCCCAGGGGATGATGTCGTGATCGACCGTGCGGTCCTTGCCAAGTAGGGCGTTATCGAGGGCGACGCGTGCCTCTCGTTTCGCCGTGTGGGCGAATGGTGCTTTGTTGTTCACGTCACCGATCGCGTAGATATGATTCTGGGATGTCTTTAGATGTTCGTCAACGCTAACGCCGTGGTCGTAGTCCACGCCCGCGTCGTCCAGACCGATATCTATGTTCGGACGACGACCGGTACTGACAAATACGTAGTCTCCTTCATATACGGTCTCACCCGTGCCTTCCATGGGATGCGTGGTGACCTCGACGTGCTCGCCGTTCTCTCCGGATACTGCTGCTACGTCGACGCTGGTCTCGATATCGATGCCGCGTTCTTCGAGCAATGCTCGCGCGTGCTCGGATACTTCATCATCCACGGGTCCGAGGATCGATGGCATGCGTTCGAGTATCGTCACCTCTGTTCCGATTTCATTGTAGAACGTGGCGAACTCACAGCTGATGTAGCCCGCGCCGATCATCACGAGCTGCTCCGGTTGTTCCTCGAGTGCGAGCGCGTCGCTGTTGTCCAAGTATCCGGTGGCGTCGAGTCCGTCGATGGGCGGGGTCCACGGTGAGCTCCCCGTGGCGATGATGATCGTCTCTCCGGTTACCGTGGAATCCTCGAGTGCGATGGTGTGCTCGTCCGTGAAC
>CAYWOP010000089.1:0-3997 GCA_964459935.1 uncultured Methanosarcinales archaeon
CGAACGATGGTATCGGCATCCTCGGCTACACGGGAAGCTTCGAGGACGTGACCATCCGCGGGAACAACATCAGCGGAATCGAAGGAGACGCTGGTTCAGCGATCTCTATAGGTACGCCTGGCTCCGGTGGCGGTCTCGTCATCACGGGGAACACCGTGCAGGACGCGATCAGCTACCGGCAAGCCGGTAACGACGGAGAAGGCGTAGTCCTCTTCGGCGGTATCGACGCGTCCACTGTCCAGGTCAACCAGAACAACCTCCTGACGGAAGTCGGAGTCTGGAACCTACTGAACCAGACCGTCGACGCCGAGGAGAACTGGTGGGGAGACGCGGTCGGTCCGACCAACACGTCCGACAACACCAGCGCAGCAGCGGTTGGCCAAGTGGACTTTGATCCGTGGCTCTGTGAACCGGCCCGGAGTAACTTCACTACCACGAACGGAAGCTGCGACACGGACAACGACGGCGTCGGTAACAACCTAGACGTCTGTCCGGCGTCTGAACTGGATGACATCGAACTCGCACCGAACCAGTACGCACAGAACGGCGACTTCGGTGCGTTCGAAGTCGGACCGAACAATCGCGAGAGCGAGGTCTACACCATGGCGACGACCAACGGCTGCACCTGCAGTCAGATCGTGAACGAGACAGGTGCGGGCGACGGTCACCTGAAGAAAGGATGTAGTCCATCCTTGCTTGAGGAGTTCACCGGCGTCTCCGGTGAAGAAGACCGCAAGGCCAACGCCGAACGCTCCAACGGTGGACCCAACGGTCCGCAGTCCGGAGCTCCAAGCGGTGTAGGACGGTAACCCGTCCACCAATTTTTTCTTTTTTTCTTTATTCTACAGAACGTGTTTTGTTCTGATGGACGCAACAAGTACCGCCGTCGTCACATTTGGCGTAGTGCTGGGGAACATAATCATCTGGGCATTTTTCATCAGTAGCTACGCAAACACCATCCTGATCTACCTCAGTGCACTGAGTGGTCACACCGCAACATGACATCAAGAAAGTGTAACCCGCGATAAGGATGAGTGCTGCTATACCTAGAAGAATGTTACGGATTGTGGCTGTTTCCATAGAGGAATTTCGTTCGTAACCTAAGTTAAAGTTTTCGATTCGGTATGTCAAGAAATGAAAGAGATAACTTCATGCAACTGTATATTACCGAAATGTTCATTACTTACTTTCAAACGCTTCTCGCACTCGTCTGTACAGCGTGGAATCCGCTGTGATGTCGAAATCCTCGTGGCGCATGCCGATGCCACGGAGTCGTTCCTCGAGTGATTGGGTGTTGCCCGTCGGATCGGTGTAGAGCTGACCGTATGCTTTCCACGTTGCTGCGTATGCCTGAGCGAGTGTGCGTATGGACCGCGGCGTGTCTTCCTGCAGCGCTGTGGATGGGTGATACGCTGAGTCAGTACGTACATGGTACATCCGCAAAGGGCTCTCCTGCACCACCACGGAGTCCCTCTCTATCGTGTACAAGTGGTAGTCGTCTTGTGCTTGGTGCTGTGCTGTCAGGAACGTGGAGGCCATGGCCAGTGCAAGCGCTTTCCATCGCATATCTACAGTGAACGAGTAGTTTTCAAAAATGCAGGGGTGACGGTTGTACTGTACATAGCTCAACTAATGAGTGACCGGTCGAACAGGTGACGAAACACTTTTCAACTTCTCCACCCTCTCCATATTGTGATTATCTGGTACGTGATCGCGGTGCTCGCCGGTACAGCTACTGTGTGGTACGCGAGCGAGCGGCTTGAACGGTCGAGTGCGAACCTTGCGGCGCACTACCAACTACCGGATGTCATACAAGGAGCGGTCGTCGCCGCTGTGGGGTCGAGTTTCCCCGAACTCTCAAGCACCATACTCTCTGCCGCCATCCACGACGTGTTCGATATCGGTGTCGCAGCAGTGATCGGCTCGGCCATCTTCAACATACTGGTGATCCCAGCGGTCGCCTCCATCACGGCACAAGGATTGCGCGTGTCTCGTACCCTGGTGTTCAAGGAAGCCCAGTTCTACGTGATAAGCATCGCGAGTATCTTCGTGACGTTCAGCTTCGCAGTCATCTACTACCCGGTATCGGGTGCGTTCGCAGGGGAGGTCACGCGGTCGATCGCCTTTTTCCCGCTCCTCCTGTACGGTGAGTACTTGCTCCTCCACTACCAGGATACCGATGGGGCCGAGCGCGAGGCAACCGTGGAGCACGTCGGCAGCGAATGGTGGTACTTTGTATTAGGACTTGTCGGCATCGTCGTCGGTGTCGAAGCCTTGATATGGGCGACTATCGGATTCGGTGCGTACTTCGACACGGCAGGCTTTTTCTGGTCATTACTCATCATCGCCGGAGCCACGAGCTTTCCTGATCTGTTCGTGAGTATCAAAGCAGCACGGGAGGGCCGTCCGACCGTGAGCCTGGCGAACGTGCTCGGCAGTAACGTCTTCGACCTCCTCGTCGCTATACCCGCCGGTGTGCTCGTGGCGGGTGTCGGTGTCATCCAGTATGGACGCACCGTACCGACGATGGCGTTCCTGTTCGTCACAACGTTACTGTTCCTGGTCTTGCTCCGCACCGATCTCGAGCTCACTCCGCGAGAAGCCTACCTCCTCTTGACATGCTACGCACTTTTCATACTCTGGGTGGTCCTGGAAGCCACCGGCCTCGTCGCGCTTATCCCTGTGTGATGCAGTGGAGCGAATTGAACGGGAACTATCAAGAGTAATGGTCATAGACTACAAGAAAAACGCAACCAAACGTCACCGAAGCATTCGAAAACAACTCTACACCCCAGTAGTTCACCGCGGCGAATCAAAAACCCAGAAATCCATCATCACACACCACACACGACAACTCCGCAAACATCTCAGCAAAGACTACGAATTAACCTAGAAGCGCCGGAGCCAGAATTTACACGCGACGATACACAAGCAATACGCGAGAAGATCAAACAAATCACCTACTCAGAATGGGAAGAACGCGGATACGGCAAAGGAACACCCCACTACATGAAACAAAATGCAAATAAAGGAGAATCCTTTAGAATAAGCGAATACGTCAAAAATAGAGTATCAAACTGGTGAAGTAGGTAGGAAAGGGGATTTTCTGGTGATTATATTGATCCTAAACGTGGCGTTCGTTATTCTAGTGAAATATATTTGAGTTAATTCTGTTCACACTGCATACAAATTTGTCCTACGTCAATTTTTCCAGATTCATTCTTGAAAACTACCTGACCGCTCAAATCTGTCACAGGAAACAGATTTTCACAATCATGACATCTAAACGTAAAGAGAGGAACATCATACATATCTCGCATTTGCTTGCAATCTCGCACAAATTCTTCTTTCTCCTTAGGCGTCATATACTTACTGAATTCTGTACCCAGTTCATCTATCTCAAAAGTATAATCTCTCCCGATAAATGGACGCTTGAGATCCTCTAACCTTTGTTCAAACCAATTCATAAACTAAACATAGGATAAGCTTCCGTATAAAGCGTCTGATAATCGCCGATTATCTATTACCCTAATGTTGCATAGCCCCACTCGGTGTTCCATGAGGATACTTTTATAAATTAGATTCGACCTACATCGGCTAGGGGTTGCCGAAAGTGCTTGCAGAGGATTTACATTCATTTTCTACATTGCTTGCTATCCAAATTGTATTATTGATTCTTCTGACTCCAGTATCTGGAATCGGTTCCGATTTACAACAGTATGATTCAAAAATTGGTGACGTATTGGTCGGAGTACGATTCCCTTCAAGCGGCAATAGATAATGAACCTCCGAACACGACCATAGCTGTTTCTAACGGAACATATCAACCGTTTGTTCTCGACAAAGAGATGGATATTGTCGGTAAGCACTCCCCCACATCCAACCGGACAGCAGTTATCAACGGTACCGGTACCCACATTAGGACGGACGGAGCGACAATTCAGGGATTATGGTTCAATATAAGCTCGAACTCAGGATTATTTCATACTAAGGTCGG
>CAYWOP010000090.1:0-3985 GCA_964459935.1 uncultured Methanosarcinales archaeon
GGGAGCGACGCGAGCCTACCCGCCAGGGCATGAAGCCGTGCCGAGCGAGTACAGGGAAGCGGGCCAACCGGTACTGATACCGGGCTCGATGGGAACGGGTAGTTACGTCCTCGCCGGTCGCGAAGCCAGCATGTACGAATGTTTCGGAAGCACCTGCCACGGAGCGGGTCGTGTGATGAGCCGGACGGAAGCGAAACAGCGTTTCGACGCTGACGGTGTGAAGCGTGACCTCGCGGGCGAGAGCATCTACATCCGCAGCGCATCCAAGAACGGTGTGACCGAAGAAGCACCCGGTGCGTACAAAGATGTGGATGATGTGATCCGTATTGTGGAAGAGGCAGGTATCGCCGAGTCAGTCGCGCGGCTTCGCCCCATGGGTGTCATCAAGGGTTAGTCCCGAATTATCTCTGGTTCTTCACCGGTGAAGTCGATGATCGTTGACGGCGTTCCTTCGATACGACCATCGTTGATCGCGATATCAACAGCGTCTTCAAGTTCCTCGTCGAGCTCTTCAAGCTCTTTGATATAATCCCGGCCTGATATATTCGCAGACGTGGTAATCGTGGGTGTCTGCATGTGTTTCACCAACGAGGTGAACCAGTGGTCGGGTTGGCGGACACCGATCGTGTCCCCGCAGAGATTCGTCAGATCCGCGATTTCACGCTTTCCGTCGTCGTTCAACGGGAGGATAAGCGTGTACGGCCCGGGCAGCTTGGCGAGCCATTCCCGTGCTTCCGCAGGTACTTCGCAGTACTGTTGTATCCAGTCTATCCCGGGTGCGATGACCGAGAGCGGACGTTCATGCTGGCGTTTCGTTTCTCGCAGTCGTTGTACCAGTTTCCTGTTCGTCGCGTCGCAGCCGATGCCGTACACCGTGTCCGTGGGATGGATAAAGACCGTGTCGCGGAGGTCTTGGACCAGTTGGAGCTGATTGTCCATCGCCTCACGCTTTTCATATATCTCCATAGGGGGGTGTGGAACAATATAGCTTTTTTAAAGGTGTGTTTGTACTGAGGACTAAAAAAGAAAAAATCAGTAGCGCTGGATCTCCGACGCGAACTCCCCTTCTTTGTATTCGGGGATGAACCCGTGTTCGTGCAGGAGATTCGCGACGTGATCAGCGTATTCAGCACTGTGCACGGGTATCTCTCCGCTCGATCTGCTGGTAGAGCAGGTCTTGCACGACATCTTGGCTGTACTCGTTTCCCGGTGTCATCTGTATCACCTCACTGTGTAACGGTGCAGGGTTCTTTATATACGAGGCGCGGGGAGATGTCCAGTGGTCAATCGAAACATTTTTGATACCTTCCGTTTTATCAATAAGTGTGGAACGAGAGAAAATTTTGGATAAGTATAATTCGTTTCTTGAACGCCAAGTGCAGAGCTTCTGGGAACGGCATGCGGATACTATGGTGAACGGTAGTCGTGAGGAGAAAATTAACATTTTGAAAGAACTACAGACGGAATTCGAGGACTCTCGGGTGCTTAACAAACCAATCGACTCAAGTAATGTTCCCATGCGAACCGTGTACAAAAAAATCAACAAGCTTCTCTTCACTGGGAAAAACTCATATCTCCAGCTGTTGCGAGATGGACAGACGGATCCGCTTGACGGAAATTCAGACGCGCTGGACGGTATGGATGACGAGATTCAGGATGCTACGAGAATCGCACAAAAGGTAGAAGACGCGCTTCGACAACAAGGATCGTGGTTCTTCGATCCTATACCACGTGACATACGCAAAGAACTACAAAGTTCCATCAATGGCATTTTGAACACTGGTGTGACAAATGATCTCTCGCCTTTAGTCCGCGTAGCCTATGTAGTAACGCTTTGTTTTGTGTTTTCGCTCTTCCTCGCCGACATGACCCTTGCCAAAGAGACACCTGTCCCGGATGAGTACATGCATGAAGAAATGGAAGAAATTACACAGCAGCTAGAAGAGAACGGCGTAAATGCCGCGAGCAGTCTCAAGAACAACCACCAATTGAACGTGGACAAGCTTCTCCCGACTGAGGTGAAAGATTTGCAAAAGCTAAACGGACGACTGATCAACAGATGGTTATCGGAATCCGGAATGCTTAACGAGGACCTGTGGGCCGACTGTCTCAAACACGAACCGAAGAGGTGTGCCGCAAAACTACAACAACATCTTCGCTCCAATCTAGAGGGCTTCACCATCGAGTACGGGGTTATCAGTGAGGATCAGGTGATGATCGGTGATGACGTGCGAAGTGATTACAAGGAGATGCGGGAGATTCCAGGACGCGCAGTCGAGTCGCTTAAGACAAAGGTTCAAGTGATAAGTAAAAAGACAGAGTCCGATGCTGCTAAAGCCGAATCTGGTTCTCGATACTGGCGGACCTACTACACGTTAAACCTCGGTCTGACGAGAGAAGAGAACCTGGTGTTAACTCTGACACGTCTGGCATACGAGGACACAGAGAGCAAAGGTCGAACCGAGAGCGAGTATACAAAGATCGTGATGGTTCTGAAATAGTTTTCCCGTCTATTCTGAATCAGTCCCACCGAGTGTGAACAGCTGATTGAAAGAAGTGGGTTCAGCTCACATTGAACTCTCTTTGCCTACTCACGTACTGCCCGCCCACGTGGTCTGGCTCGCCGAGCACGTAAGCGTTCTCAGGAATAGCTTTGTAGATACTCCGCGCCGCATCTTCGGTCACGTCTGATAAGGAACTGATCTGGAACTCGTCATCCTGCGGTTTTGCGTTGTAGACACGTATCGCTTCCCTGAGTTTGTCGTTTTGACCGAGCTCCTGCGCTTCTGCTTCAATGTACACAGCACCGCCGTTCCCCGCTTCCACATCAGTGTCGTAGATAACGAGCGCTACGCGTGGATTCCTACGGATGAGTCGAGAATGCCGGGAATCCTTGCTCGATACCCAGTACAGGTTGTGCTCGTCGTCCGCGGCGTAGAACACCGGAGATACCCACGGTTCTCCCTCAGAGGAAGCGGTGGAGATCGTCATGTACTGCTGGGATCGTATCAACTCCACGGCATGTTCTCGCGGATGTTCGCTCGGATCCGGGTAATCGGTCATAACAAAGACAAGCGGGCGGTTGCCTATACAGGTATCGCGGGAAGCAACAAACATTTATACCACGGCTTGACAGTATCGCACATTGTGTTACACTCGCAACTGCTGGAAACGTTGCAAGACCTGGTGGTACAGCTCGTACCCGAACGTGTCGGCGTCTCCACAGGTCCCTTACTTTACGCGATCCTTGGAGCGATCGGTATCATACTACTGATTGCGCTGTTCGTTACGTTCATGACCGATCTGTTGATGGACGCGTGGAAGGTTCCGATCGCGCTCTTCGTCGACCTGATAAAATACGGAGTCTTTTTACACGACTACGCCGGATACGCGGCGGGTGTGATTGGAGCGATAGTCTTCGTCTCGATATCAGATGCGCAGTATTTCACCGTACCGTTCGCCCTCATCAGCGTCGCCGCTGGTATCGCCACCGTCCACTTGTCCGGCACCATTGGACTGATCGCGGTGCTTGTACCGGTGAACACAGGGTTGATGTTGATAAGCACGGTTATCGACTGAAGAAAGCTGTTTTACTCGTAATCCGTGATCTTCTTGCTCACGATCGTCGTGTTCCCGCCTTCGCCCGTGCGTTTCTCTGTAGAGATGAACTTGCCCTCTTCCAACTTCTTGATCTTGCGCTGGAACGTCTTGTACACGGAGTCCCCGCCGCGCTCCTGATAGATGTCGAAGAGGTCGCCGATCTTCTTCCCCGAATTGTCTTGCACGATCTCGAGTATCTCGCGCAGCTCGTCGTCCAGGTCTTCAGAGTCATTGATGCTGAACTTGTCCATCCGTTCGATCGCCGTCTTCACGTCCTCTTCTTCGATGGATTTCGAAGCGCGTTCCTCCGCTTCCATCGCTGCTTCGCGTAGTAAGAAGATACCGGGTCGGATATCCCCCGCGGCCGCGGTGCGGTCGATCACCA
>CAYWOP010000091.1:0-3956 GCA_964459935.1 uncultured Methanosarcinales archaeon
GATCGCTTCTCCTGATAATGAGGAAGAGACAGGTGTGGCCGAGGCGTTCCGCTGCGCTGCTGTGTTGTGCGGGGAGGAGCGTGATTACACGGATATCCGGCAGTTGCTCGATTCGGTCTTCCACGCGTTGGACGTTGAAGCACGATACGAAGCGACGGAGCACCCGAGTTTCATCGATGGTCGCTGCGCTCGCGTCTACGTCGAGGAGAAGGGCGTGGCGTACATCGGAGAGATCGCTCCGGGGGTACTTGAGAACGTCGGCGTGGAGATGCCGACTGTAGCTTTCGAGCTCAACCTTTCTGATCTGCACGCAGTTCTCTGAAGCCCGTGCGGCGTTTGAGCACCGAAACGGTTTAATACAAATTTTTTCTATATGGAAAAGTATTCTCTAAAATATATAAAGCGTTTCATTCGATCTCGTCGAAGAGTTGGTCGATCATCTCGTCCTTGAGATCGTTGGTGGAGAGCTCGACACCCCACTCTTCCTTCGCGTATTCCTTGATATCGTCCTTCGTCTTGTTCGCTATCGTGGAACGTGCCGGAATTTCTTTTTCTTCCGTCTGCTCTTCATCACCGTGCTCGTCCACGCTCTCATGACCTGCTTCAGTATCGACGACCTCGTCCGCATGGGCAGCGAGTGACACATCGTCTTCATCGCCCGCATCTTCGCCGAGTTCTTCCTTGACCGCCTCGACAGTATCAGTATCCTCTTCCTCGGTCGTAGAGGTTGTTCGCGGTGCTTCCTTCTCCACTTTCTGTTTCTTCGGCCGTTCGGGCGTCTCACGCGATTCTGTATCGCGTACTTCGAAGTCGACCACGTCTTTCAGATCCTCATGTGAGATGCCTTCCTCGATATCGTACGTCTGAGAGAGCGGTTCGAGATGTTTGAGACTGACCGTTCTGCGACGGGTCTCCCCGTCGATGACGACGCGTCCATCATCTTTCTGCTCGACTATAACGCATTGCTTTCCCGCGTCGCGACCGGCGGTCTTCACGCAAACACGACCGATGGGGCCGTAGCCCTTGCCGTCGCCGTCATCCGCGAGTTCTCGCACCTGGTCGATGATGCGTCGACGTGCTGCTTCGCTGATGAGCACACCGCCGTACGGCCGTTCCGGTCTCCTGTAGCTCTTGGGACCGTCCTGCACGCCGTGCAGTCGCTTCCCGGTCTCGGCACAGACAGGATCGCTATCTGCCCGTTCCTGGTATCGCGTCTTGTTACTACCACCAGGCGTGGTGAAATGTACCTTCCGTGACGTGCGGTTGCGTTCGCGGAGTTTGGGCATACGCGACGGGAACGCTGTCCTTTTTATAAATATTGGGAGGGATTACCGGCGGAAGTGAATTGCAATCTATACGACACCCATAGCTTTCCGTAGTCCCATGCTCATCACGATGCTGAACAGTATATATGTAACGAGCCAGCCGGGTTGGTAGCCGAAGATGCTGAGCGAGCCCAGCGGGTGGACGGCATCCATGTGTATCTTGATACGCTTCACGACGCCGTCGTAGTTCTCCGTCCGTGATTCATATGTGGTATCGGAGATTTGCACGTCCTTATTGAACTCGTTGTCCCCGTGTCTGACCGTCAATGTATACACGCCTGGCTCGTCCGCGGAGACGGTCCACTGCACGTCTTGAGCTGCTTGTTTCGTTCGTTGCTCGATATCCATGTCGGGCGTGGCGTCGAGCGATACCTCGCCGGGCAGGCCTTCCTCCATCTGCACGGAGACGTTGAACGGTTCGCCCGGTGCGATCGGATGGTAGGCGAGATGGCTGTTCATCCAGCCGAAGATGATGATGATCGGGAGGAACGTGATGATCGTGGGCTTGATACTGTGCTTCATATATTCTAGATTGACCTGCATCGCCTCCTTCTGGATATCCATCGCTTCCTCGGGATCGTCCTGCTGCGCCTCCTTGATCTTGTCCTGATAGTCCTGCATCTTGTCCTTGAGGCGCTGCATCTCCTCCTGATCGGTGAAGAACTTGTACGCGAGCGTGATCAGGAACGTGATGATGAAAGCGAGGATGAGGATCACGTACAACGGTTTCAGGACAAGGAGCGGGTTGAGTATGGGACTGAGCAACGTGTTGAAGACCATACTCTCGCTGGAGGTAGACGTTGTTAAAAAGGTTGTGTCAATACACAACGCTCTGAAAAGATTCTTTTCTATATAGAAAGATACGTGGATACATCTAAAAACGCGCTCCACACCTACCAGGCTATGCTCTGGTTTGCCCTCGCCCTCGGATCAGCGCTCGCACAAACAGGGAAGTTCGTCGCGAACAAGCACTTCCTCGACGACCTCGCCCCGTTACAGACGGCGTGGGCTACGATGACCGGCTCGCTCCTGTTCCTCCTGCCGGTCCAAGCGTTCCTCGGTATTCCACAGCTCGAAGAGGGCTTCTGGACAGCACTCGCCGTCGGCATCATCGTCAACAGCACCACGATAGTACTTGTCATGCGAGCGTTGAACACGACCGATGTGGGCCTGGTCGCGCCGTTGCTCACGTTCAGCCCTGTCTTCCTCTTACTGACCGCGCCGTTTCTCCTCGGGGAGATCCCAACAGTCGCAGGACTGGCAGGAATACTCCTCGTCCTCACAGGGGCATACGTTATCAACAGCACGGACGCACCGTCGATGCTCGCTCCGATCACGCGTATCTGGACGGATCCTGGGCAGCGGTACATCCTCTTCGCCGCGATGCTCTGGGCCGTCTCGTCCGCGTATTTCAAACTCGGCATGCAAGCCTCGTCCACGTTCTTCTACCTGACCTGTTTCCAACTCGGCGTCGCCGTCGTCCTCACAACCGCGCTGCTGATACTCCGAAAAGAGTTCGCCACACCGTCGACCACTGCAATACTTGGTCTGACACAAGCAGCTGCGTTGCTCTTTCAGTGGTCCAGCGCGATGCTCACCCAGGTCGTCTACGCGCTCTCGGTCAAGCGGTTCAGCGCGCCGTTCTCCGTCATCGCAGGGAACACTGTATTTCAAGAAGAACACCTTGCTACACGCCTCGCCGGAGCGTTCCTCATGGTCATCGGCGCCATCGCGATCGGGCTGTACGGTTGAAGCCAGTGCGGCGCTTGAGCACCGACTTACAAAGAAATCATTCGTATTTTCCGAGCCACCGCAAGCGCTTCACGGGCTTCTCCGCGTAGTCACAGTACAGCGCTCGCGCACCGGAGACTTCCAAAACGATTCTGTGCTGGTCTCCATCGTTGAACGAGCAATCTGGTGCGAGATAGTGATAATGCCATTCACTCGGATCCGCCAGTGCCTCTACGGTCTCCCGCATGTCAGCAAACTCGACCTCTCGCATCATGTTTCCATAAAGTTGCGCAGCATCGGGTTCATCTCCATCATGTGCTCCTGCGCGATCTCCTTGTACAGTTTGTACACGATCATGACCGTGAGTAGGATACCGGTGCCACCGCCGAACGCCCCGGTCAGGTCAGCCACGGCCGCGAGCAACCCTACGGCGAGACCGCCCATCACGGTCAACGGCCAGATGTACCGCTCGAGCAAACGCTCCAAGACGCGCTGGTCCTTGCGGAACCCGGGTATCTGCAACCCGCTGTTCATGATCTTCTCCGCCTGGCTCCGCGCGTCCATTCCGCTGCTCTGCATCCAGAAGATGCTGAACACCATACATCCGAGCATATATATTATCACGTAGATCAACGCCTGCAACGCCATATCCCCGGTGAAGCTCCCCGTCACAATGTTCTGCACGATGTTCGGGCTCTGCACGAAACTCGCCAACCCGCTCACGGGCTGGTTGCCCTGGTACTGTCCGAGGAGGGGGAAGCCCCAGTTATCGAGTAACTTGCCGAAGAGCTGGATGTTCGCTAAGAGGGCTCCTACTAAGATGACGGGGATCACGTTGGTGTAGAAGAAATCCAACGGCCAACGCACGCCGTGTCCACGGACCCTGCCGAAGCTCAGCGG
>CAYWOP010000092.1:0-3860 GCA_964459935.1 uncultured Methanosarcinales archaeon
CAGGTTGACGATGGGAGTTCCCTTGCTCGTCCGGCTCTGCTCGGGCAGGCGGTATACTTTCTTCCAGTACACGTTGCCCTGGTCCGTGAATATCAAGAGGTAGTCGTGGGTGTTCGCGGCGAAGACCTTGTGGAGACTGTCGTCTTCCTTGGTCTTCGCACCGATGATGCCCTTCCCGCCGCGGTGTTGAGCCCTGTAGGTCTCGATCGGTGTGCGCTTCACGTACCCGTTCCGTGTCAAGGTTACGACAACGTCTTCTTCCTTGATGAGATCTTCTGCTTCGAGCGTGCTGTAGTCCTTGCTGATCTCCGTCTTCCGCTCGTCACCATAGTTCTCTTTGAGCTCTCTGTATTCTTCTTTGACGATCTCTTTCACCCGCTCCTCCGAGTCGAGGATCTCGTTGTATTCTTCGATATCCTCTTGGAGCTCGGCGTGTTCGTCCTTGATCTTCTCCTGTTCCATGGAGGCCAGGCGTTGGAGCCGCATGTTGAGGATGGCGTCGCTTTGCCGTTCGCTCAGGTCGTACGCTTCGCGGAGTTCCTCTTCGGCGTCGCTGCGGCTGTCCTGTTCGCGGATGCGGTCGATCACATCATCTATGTTCTCCAACGCTGTGATGAGTCCTTCGAGGACGTGCGCTCGGTCTTCCGCTTGTTGCAGGTCGTACTCTGTGCGGCGCACGACGATCTGCTTGCGGTGGTCGATGTGTTGTTGGAGGAGTTGTTTGAGCGAGAGCGTCTCGGGTTCGTCGTCCACGAGAGCGATGAGGATGATACTGAAGGTTGTTGCGAGGTTGGTGTGTTTGAACAGTTGGTTCTTCACCAGCTCGGTGTTGGCACCTTGCTTGAGCTCGATGACGATGCGCATACCGTCTCTGTCGCTCTCGTCCCGGAGGTCGCGGATGCCTTCCACGCGGTCCTCGTTGACGACATTCGCGATCTTCTGGATGAGCTTGGACTTGTTGAGCATGTACGGGATCTCGGTCACGATGAGTTTGTCTTCCTCTTCCTCGACGGTGCTGTGGACGCGGACCCGTCCTCGTCCGGTCTTGTATGCTTCGAGGAGGCCGTCGAGTCCGGAGACGATGCCGCCTGTCGGGAAATCGGGTCCCTTGATGTGGTCCATCAACTCGGCCACGTCCAGTGTCGGATCGTCGATGAGGGCGATGGCGGCGTCGCATACCTCGTTGAGGTTGTGCGGTGGTACCTGTGTGGCCATGCCGACGGCGATGCCGCTGCTGCCGTTGACGAGCAGGTTCGGTAGCTTCGCCGGGAGTACCTCGGGTTCTTGCAGTGCGCCGTCGAAGTTTTCCTTGAACTCGACCGTTTCTTTGTCCAGGTCGTCGAGCATCTCCTGTGATATCTTTTCCATGCGTGACTCGGTGTACCGCATGGCGGCGGCGCTGTCACCGTCGACGCTGCCGAAGTTGCCCTGGCCGTCTATCAGGGGATAGCGGAGTGAGAACTCTTGTGCCATCCGGACCAGGGCGTCGTAGACGCTCTGGTCCCCGTGCGGGTGGTACTTACCCAGGACTTCTCCGACGACACGGGCGCTCTTTTTGTGTGAGCTGCGGTAGGAGAGGCCCATGTCGTGCATGGCGTAGAGTATGCGGCGGTGGACGGGTTTGAGTCCGTCGCGCGCGTCGGGGAGTGCGCGGCCGACGATGACGCTCATGGCGTAGTCGACGTACGCCGTTTTCATCTCGTTCTCGATGTAGCCTTGGATGATTTCTTGCCGGTCTCGTTCCATCAGAATACCTTATGCTGAGTAGCACGCCCGGTTTTTTAAGGGTTTCTGTTCGCGTACCTGCGCGCGCTCGTAACAATGCGGCAGTAGGGGTTCGTTTGGGACGGAACAATTCCTTTCTATATTGTAATTATTAATCCGGTCGCATGGCGCCAGGGCTGGTCCTTCTGTTCGATAGCTGTACCTATTCGAGCTCGTAATCGTACTCGTCTCGTAGGACTCTGTAGATACTGGTCGAGTCCAACAGAGCGGTCATCTGACTGAGACGGCGCCGCTGCTCCTTGGAGAAGGCTTCTCGCAGGGCAGGCTTGGCCACGTGTTCCTTCAACGATCTCGTCTTGCGCATCGATGCGTCGAACGAGTTAGTCGTGAGCATGTGCAGGAAGAGCCTTGCCTTGTCATCGTCCGAAAGGTCCGCGTTCAGATAGTCTGTCGGTTCCAGTTCTTCGTGGAAGCTGTCCTGCTCTGGATATGCTTCTGGTCCGGCATTGAGTAGTTCATAGATCGGTCGCGTGACCAATCCGTTCTCGAAGTCGCTGAACTGATCCTTGTACGGCCGTTCGACCGAAGCCGCTTCGTGCAAAGGGATGTTGTCCGCTACATCGTTGACCATCTGCAGACCTGTACCGAGGGCGTTGCCAAAGGTGTGGAGGGCTTCCCGCTCTTCCTCGGAGCTATCGCCCAGTAGCGCTCCGATGCTCGTGATACCGGCGCTGAACCGACCGCACTTGCGTTGGCACATCCGTTCGTAGAGCGTCTCATATTCGCCTTCAGGAAGCTCGTGGGCGTTTTGTTCTGCGCTGAGCGTGTCCAGATCATCGTTCTGGCCTTTGTAGATGGCCTTGTTTATCTCTGTCAGCTCCTGCTGTATGCGCGTCTCGAGCTCGCTGGAGAGCGAGTCGATACTGCTGATGGTCTCTCTGGCCTGGTCGTAGAGATGCATCGCCGCGACCGCGGCTCGCTCGCCATCTTGTTCCGCCTCTAGTTCTCCTTTGTCGTCTAGCATCCAGTTGTTCATATAGGTGGACTGGTTGTAGAGCTCTATCGCCGCAGCGATCTGGTACAGTTCTTCTGGTGGCTTCGTTTCTGCAGTGGCTTCGTAGCTCTGTTCCAGGAGGAAGTCGCGGAGTCGCTTCTGCCCGCTACGTTTCTCATGTAGTTTCTCAATGAGGTCGGAGGTCCGCGCTGCGGCGGAGTCTGTAATTTTTTCTATAGCTTCGTCCACGTACGGCGTTACGTTCTCCGAACATGCTCTCCAACCCAGCCATTGTGTTATCACTATAAGATAGTAATAATATATAAGAGTTTGTTCGAAAAATTAAAATAATACGCAAGAAAAATTAAATATAATGCCAGATTATGCACTCGATACGAAAGACCGGCGTATTCTCTACCAACTATCACGAAACGCACGCCTTGCGCAAAAACAGTTGGCAAGCCGGATCCGGCTTAGCCAGTCAGCCACCGCGCGTCGCCTGAACAAGCTCCGCGAAGAAAACGTACTGCTCGGCTCACACCCGATCATAGATAACGCCAAACTCGGCTACATCGGATTTCGCACGTACTGCACATTCACCGGAACGACTCCAGAAGAGGAACGGACGGTGTACCACTGGCTTGAGAACAATGACACCGTCTCGGTCCTCGCCGCCGCCGACGGCTCGGCCGATATCGTCATCATGTCCTGGGTTGAGAACAGATATGAATATGAAGCATTCCTCAACACCTTCAAGCAACGATACCGCTCGCTCCTCGGCCCTGTGAGGACGCACCAGTACCTCGGCGTGCACACGTACTCCCGGGACTACCTGGTGGAAGAACAAGATGAATACCGACTCACGATCGGGAGGGGATCAGCTGAAGAATACGACGCGATGGACAAAGCCATCATCAAGGAACTGCTTGAAGACGCTCGTCGTCCCGTCACCGAGATAGCGCGGGAACTCGACGAGCCGGCCAGGACAGTGACCGATCGATTGCGACGACTCGAACGCACCGGCATCATAGCGGGGTACGGCGTCAACCTCAACATCAGGAAGATCGGATACTCATACTACAAGATCAACATCGTGACGGACGATGAGTACGATCCGGACACGCTCCTGTCGTACGCGGAC
>CAYWOP010000093.1:0-626 GCA_964459935.1 uncultured Methanosarcinales archaeon
TGTCACGGCGGAGGTTCTTGTACCGGCTCTCAAGCGCTCCGTAGTCGAACTCCTCCGATGGAGTATCAGCCGATTCGATCTCTTCCTGCATGGTCTCGAGCCGTTCCAGCTTCTCGTCGAACTCGTGGATCGTGGCATCGCTGTATTCCTCGACCTCCCGTTTCTGCTGTGATATCTCTTCGCCCATCTCGTCGATGCGGTCCTGCATCTCAGTCTCGGCCTGCTCCGTTTCCGCATCCACCGCGTCCCCGGGATCTACATCTTCGTCGCTCATCCGAGCACCTCTAGGAGTTCCTCTCGCGTCGTGCAGTCGCGGAGTTCCGCGGCGAGTTCCTCCTTGCCGAATACGCCCTGGATCCAGTCGGCGAAGTGATTGTACTCCTCGCTGACGTGGGCATGCAGCGTTTCTTCCGGAAGGTCGTGCAACGTTTCCCTGAGCTCTGCGATGCTCGCGATCTCCTCCCCGTTATCCAGTACGAAGCGGTCCTCCGTCACGACCTCTTCCTCTTCGGTTTCGGAAGACGTTTCCTCTGGTGCCGTATGTTCCCGTGGCCTCGCCTCGGTGCCCTCGTCCGTAGAATCGTTGTTCGTATCTGTAGGGGCTCGTTCGGTGTCTTCAGTATTGT
>CAYWOP010000093.1:636-3854 GCA_964459935.1 uncultured Methanosarcinales archaeon
TTCCTTCGCAGTTTCCTCTACTTGTTCGTCGATCTCCTGTGATTCCCCGTCTTCACCGGTATCCGATTGCTCTTCCGCGGACTCATCCGCGGAGGGCTCTGATTCTTCAACGCTCTCCTCCTCAGTATCTTCCCCGTCCTCGGTTGGCGACCTCCGTGGAGCATCCTCTTCGGATACGTCGTTCGCATCGTCTACGTTGTCACCCGCTGATTCTTTTTCAGGTGGTTCCTTGCTCTCGTCTTCGGAGTCGGGCTCTTCCTGCTCGTCCTGGGTCACGTCCGGGTTCTTGGACATCTCCTCGAACGCCTCTATCTGTTCTTTCCGCTGTTCTTCTTCCTCCGTGAGTTCAGGAAGGTCCTCGTCCTCTTTGCGTGCTTCGAGTAGTTCGAGCATGCGGTCCTTATCCTTCGTGAGGTCGAGACGGTCGGCGAGGTCATCGTACCCAACGGCGCTGCGCACCCACTCAGCAACGTCATTCTTGTCCTCGTTCACGTGCGCGCCGAACGTGTCTTCGCCCATGGCGGAGAGCTCGTCGTAGAGGCTCTGCATGCTGTTCACCAGCATGTCGTTCTCGAGTTCCAAAATGTTGTCCGGATCCACTTCATCGTCCCACTCGTGCGTCTCCTCCGTGGCCTCCATCTCCTCAGACTCGTCCTCGTAGTCGTCGCGTTCCTCTTTCGCCTCCTCGAACATCTCCTGCAACTCCTGCTCGCTGATGCGCTCCTTCTCAAGCTCGTCCGGCTCCTCGCCGAGTTCTTCCCACTCCTTCTCGATACGCGGCTCGAGGCCTTCCAGGTACACGTCGACCACATTGAAGTTCCCCGTTTTGACCTTGTCCTCGGCGAGTCCGAGCTCGGTGCGGAGGTCGAACACATCCACATCTTTCTCCTCCAACTGGTCGAGGCTATAGCGGAGCTGTCGTATGCGCTCGTTGTACTCGTCGTACTTCTCGATCTCCTCGTCGCTCATCCGCTGCGTGCTGTGCAGGATCGGGCGGAACGAGACGAAGAACGGGTTCCCATCGTTGTAACTCGGACTCTCCACGAGTCCCGTACCGGTCGTGGCTTTGACCAGGCTGCGGAGCACCCCTTCGCCGTACTTCTGCCGTATGCGTTCGAGGTCCTCCTCGCTCCGCGTGCGCATCTGTATCTCCGTGTTGATGTTCGCTTTGATCGTTCCCATGAAGTCGCTGAGCACCTGGCTGATGAGCATGACGCCGATCCCCCATTTGCGGAACTCCCTGCACGCCCGTTCGACCTGGAGGAAGCCCTGGCCGCTCCCGCCGAACTTGGGCAGTAACCGGTGGACCTCGTCGAAGACGACCATCATCTTCAACGGCTTGGATTCCTCTGGTTGGCTGCGGAAGATCTGACGGATCGCGTTGGCCGCCACGATATCAAGGTCTTCCGGTTCGAGCTTGTGACACGCGAAGACGTGGATCTCGCCCGGTTTTGCGTAGTCCATCACGTCGATGATCTCCCGCTCGTCGTTGAGCTCCGTCACGTTACCCGGGTAGGCCCGCGCATCCTCTTCGTTCAGTCCGAACAGGTCGTACAGCTGGATCATATCCTCGTCTTCGCATTCGCGGAGCATACCGGTCCACTGTGCTGTGGGGTCGAAGACCACGACTCCTACGTCACGCTCGAGCATCTCCTCGATGATCACTTGCCCTGTGATCGACTTCCCACCGCCTGTACTTCCAGCCACGATGGCGTGGGTCTTGAACTTCTCCATGTTGAAGTACGTCTTGCGATCCGTCTCCGCGATCTTGCCCACGTAGATACTTCTCGGTCCGGGATCCGGAAGATCGTCATAGTTCACATCAAGGTGGTAGCGCTTCCCCGCTTCGATACGTTTCTTGATATAGTACGCTCCCGCAGCGCCCGCTACGAGGACGGCGATTATCAGCAAGAGCATCCACACGGGTATGAGGCCGAAGACCAGCACGAGGTACCACGGTTTCTTCACCTCGAAGATCGTGCTCGTACCGCTCGTCACGCCCTGGTACCGTGCGGTGACGCGGAGTAGGTATTCTCCCTTATCTACTCTACGAGGGAGTTCGAACCGCTCCACGAGGGTGAAGCTGGTCTTGAGGAACACGTTGGTACGTCCCTGCCACACAGTTTCGTTCCCATCGGCTTCTTGCACGGTGAAGTACAGCTCGACAGGGTAGGGTTCATCGGTGAGCATGTTACGCAGGTCCGTCTTGAACTTGACGCGCTGCCCGGGGTTGTACGTCTTCTGCGACGTCTCCACGTTCATCGCGAGTGCTTGCACAGGGAGTCGTTGCTTGCTGATCACCTCGATGGAAACGGGTATTGTCGCGTTCATATCCCCGTCCACTGTGATCGTCCCGTTCTTCACACCAGTCTGTCCTTTGCCGAAGATGGTGAGTGTGACCTCTTCTTGGGACTGTCCGTTGACCGTGAACTCTTTCCGGTCTAACTGGAGGAGTTCCGTGACGGAGCCGTTCATCGTGAGTTGGACGTCTGCCGGGTCTTCGCCTTTGTTGAAGAACTGGAGCGGTTCTTGTGCGAAGCTGTCTTTGCGTACTTTCCGTTCGATCTCCGCCGGTCGGATTATGTATCGCTCGCCTTCTATCTCGCGTGGTTGTTCCACCCTGGGTGCTTGCCCCGGTCCTTGGCCTGTGCCAGGTGGTGCCTGTCCCGGTCCTTGCCCGGTCTGTGTTTCGGTTCCGGGAGCGTCCTGGCCTGGTCCGACGCCGGTGAACGGGTTGGGTTCCGCCTCGGCGACCATGTTGATGTTCTGCGTGGTCACGTTGCCTGGGAAGATCGTGACATTCGCGCTGTACGTCTGGTACCCTTCTTTGATCGCGTAGATCTTGTGGTTACCTTCGATCGTTTGCAGGTAGTATGTACCGTTCTCATCTGTCCGTGTGGTCCGTCCTGCTACGTCGATGATCACGTCTGTAAGGCGATTACCGCTCGCGTCGGAGACGTTGCCCGTTATGTTCCCGAGGGATTGGTCGCTGGCGGTGCCGGCGGGGCAGTCGTCATTTGGATCCTGCCACAAGTAGTATGTTTGGTTGGAGGCGTTCTTTACTGGGAGGAGGTACTGGTAGTTGCACGTGTCGCCGTTGAAGCAGGACTGGAAGCCGGTGATCTTTGAGGCGAAGATGAGCTCGCCGTTGGCGTCGTTGAGGATGGCGGTGGTGTACGGTTCTGAACCGCCCCCGTTGCTGTACGTGACCGGTGCGG
>CAYWOP010000094.1:0-3846 GCA_964459935.1 uncultured Methanosarcinales archaeon
TGATCGGGCCGACCTTGCCGTGCGTCTCAGGGTTCGCGCCTGCTTCCGCGAACCGTTCGTGTATGTCCTCTTCGTTGGCCGTGGTGTACGTATCCGCGTCTTCGGGGAGGCTGTCCAGGCCGATACCGCCGAGCGTGACGATCTCCTTCACCTGTTCATCCGCGTACGCGGCGACGGCTTCGGCGAAGGCGTGACTGTCCTGGTTCTCTCCGGGTTGCGTGTCACCGGTGAGTATGAGGAAGTCCTGGCCCTCCTGTTCGAAATGCTTCACCTCGATCTCAGGATATCCAACGAGGTTATCTTCACGGACGAGTACGGCGTTGCTCAGGCTGGGGCTGTGGAACGACGCGACCGGGGCGGCGTTGTATTCATCCGCGTAGAGTTCGGCGACGATCTTGCCCACATTTGCTATTCCTGGGAGTCCTTCGATGAGTACAGCATCGTCGAATCGCTCCTCCACTTGTGTCTCCCACATCAGAGCTCACCCCGTTCTTCTTTGTACTTGACGCGGTAGCTCACGTACTCGTCATCAGGGGAGAACTTCCCCGGGCCCACGTCTTCCGTTTCATCGATAGATTCGTCGCAGTCGCATTCCGCGAGGACGTACTGTCCGCACGCTTTGCACCGTCTCACCGTGCGAATGCCACCTCGCCGCCGCTGTCTTCCATGACGTTTCTGGCGTTCTCCACGCTCTGTTCCAGGATATCTTCCGCTTCGTCGTAATCCGGTGCGGTGACGGAGACGCGGTACTCGCCGCTTCCCTCGTACTGGTACTCGGCTCCGTCGACTGTCGCTTCTTCCAGCGCTTCTTTCACGATATCTAACCCGTCGCTGGCGTACGTGTGCATTGATAATGTTCCTGTTATCTCTACGCGTTTCGGACTGATACGTTCCGTTATATGTTCAGTGAGGGCGTCTGCGATGTCGTCGTCGAAGTAATCTTGCAGGTCCAGTTCCTCCTCGACCACGTCTTCGAACGCGAGGAAGAGCATCTCGTAGTCGGCGAAGAGCGTTGTAGTAACTTTGTCGTAGAGGCGTTCCGTGTCCATATCCAGGTCGTCGGCGGCGTTCTCGATGATGCGCTCCGCCTTTTGCTCCTTCTGCACGACCTCCATCTTCGCCTTCTTCTGTGATTCCGTGACCCGCCGGAGGCTGAGGTCGATATGTCCTTTTTCCTCGTCTATTCCCAGGACTTTGCAGATGACCTTCTTCCCTTCCTGGACGTAGTTCCGTACGTTGCGGATGCGACCGGGTGCGATCTCGCTGATATGGATCATCCCGCTCCTGTCGTAGATATCCAAGTTGCAGAACACGCTGTGGTACTGGATCTTCGTGATAGTGCAGAGGACGAACTCGCCTTCTTCCGGGTAACCGTTCTTCGAGTAGAGCATTATGCGAGGAGTTCGAGGACTTGCGCGTTCACGTCGGTCTTGCCACCCGTGGGGTGGGCGAGGACCTCGTCGCAGACCAGGCAGTGGATGGTCCGTGCTGCCTTGTTGAAGATGACCTGTTCGTTCCGGCAGTCCTGACATCGGACCTTGACGAAGCTAGAGTCGGGTTCTCTCATGTTATCTGCAACCTCTGCGTGCGCTTGCTGTTCTGCTGGACGTGTGTCTTCCTGCATTCTTGACAGGTGAACCTGAGGTCTGTCTTGTTACTGGTCTTCTTCCCGACCCTTTTGAAGGCGGAGATCGCGGGCTTGCTGAACCGTCCTTGGTTCCCGTACCCACGGCGTTCCCCGCGTGCGCGGAGTCGTGACTTGCTGAACCGGCTGAGCGGTCGTGCGCTGTTCCGTCCGCGCGACTTCGCTTCGGAAACTTTATGCTCGTGATGCTCGTTACAGAACGGACAGTGCCTGTTCACGGTCTTAGGAATCTTCATACTGGTGGAAAGGAGAGTTGGGTTTATATATTTTTACGTGACGACCCGTCATCGACGTGTCGCCACCCCAGAGATATAAAAAATACAGCCTTTTGGAGCCAGTATGACATTCCGGTTTCACGGCACTGACAGGCTGGAGACGGTGCAGCACCAACGCACCCTGCGAGACTTCTTACACGCACACCCTGCCACGTATCCGAAAGACCAGTATCACCAGTGGGTCGAGGAGAAGGTCATGCACAACCTTCCGCGTGGTGAGCAGGATACGAAGTATGCTATGATGACGGTCATGTCGCCCAGTTGGAACGATGTCTTGGGACTGGCGATCTATCAGGACCTACCAGGACACGAACCGCACTGGGAGTATCTCGACACGTTCCTCGAAGACGCGGAATTCGCGCCGGTAGAGATCAAGAACTTCCGTATCGCGGACGACAGCGAGGTGGCGGGACTGGATCAGCTCCTCCTGCAACAGTTCACGAGTGAATATCGAGGACGCCCACTCGTGGCAGATGTAACCGCGGAAAATCACCGTATGCTCGGATGGTTCGTCAGAAACGGATTTTACATGCTGGGCCAGGAGGAGCTCTACCGGCCCGGACAGAAAGAGGTCATCGTCGCCCATCCGAACGGACGCGACTACCGCGTTGATAGGTAATCATTCTTCGATACGCTCGGCTCGTCCTTTCCCGACGAGCACGGAGGCGATGTCCTCGGAGAGCTCCGCCGTGTCATCTGTATCGAACGGACCCAGGACTTCCTCGTTCTTCCCCACGAACTTCGGGATGCTGCTGGTGAACCGCACCTTCACCTTCTCTTCGTCGCTGGTTTCGCGTTGCTGTTCTGCTGACTCTTCTTCCGTCCTGTCACGTTCGGACGTGGCGGCGTCGCCGAACTCTGGGAGTTCGAGGGAGACGATGCGTTCGAGAACACCCTCTTTATAGTCGGAGAACAAATCGGCGCATTCGTGGTAGAACTCCTGCTCCACGTCGAGCAGTGCGCTGGTGTCGATGATATCGGACTCCGTCCTCGCCTTGTTCAGCGCGAGCATGATGATCTTCTTCTCTCTGCGCTCGAGCAGTTCTTTCGTGATCTTCCGCGCGTTCTCGAGCTGTATCTGGACGCGGTCGCGTTCGCTCGCGCCGAATATCTGCGCTTCCTCGCTCGTGTCGTCCAGCACGGACTCCTTGTTCTTGAAGTACTGGACAAGATCTGCATAGAAGTGCGGGTCGAGCGTCTGGAGGTCCTCACTGTTGCGTTCCCGGCGGAGGAGTTCGAAGATCTCCTCGTATGTCAGGCTCCCCATATCCTGGCATGGGGCGAGAGAATTTTATAAAGCTATCTGTGGTACCGCCGAAGCGGTTTTCATCGTTCGTTCCACACGTTGAGGACGAGCGTGTACGGTTGTCCTGTGCGTGAGTCCCGCAGGGTCCGTGTGGCCTTGTAGAGATCTTCCACATTACCGGTGACAGTACTGTTGAACTGGCTCACGTTGAACGGTGCGCCCTCGCACGCGGTGACGTAGGTGGTGTAGTTTTCGGTTTCGTTATACGTCACCCATGACCCTTGCGTGCGGCCGTCCACGCGTTCTTTTGCTCGTTCGTCGTAGAACGTGCACGTTTCCGTGCCGCCCGTGGAGTTGGTGAAGGTCCTCCCGGCGCAGTCCTCGTTGCACCGGCCTTCCCAGTTCACGCAGTCCTCGTTGCAGTCACCGTCTTGCAATGTTTCGTCGTGAACGATCGTGTCTCCACATTCTGCGTCCACCTGGTATTCCTCGGCGAAGTATCCGTCCTTGCTGTATCGTACGTAGTATTCGCCCGGTTTGACGTCGAAGCTGTAGTCCCCGCTCGCGTCCGTGTATGTCACTTCATCACTCGGGTATGACTCTCCGTGCTTGTTTTCGTCGGGGTAGAACGTTTCCACCTGTACCATCTCGAGCGGACTCCCGCTCTCGTCCTCCACTGT
>CAYWOP010000095.1:0-3841 GCA_964459935.1 uncultured Methanosarcinales archaeon
ATACGCTAAGTAGTTTTTCAGATTTACAGCTTTACACGCATGGGCGGATTCATCAAAGAAAGACAGGAACTTCTTCACACCATGTAAGTACTTCAACTGCTGTACAGGACCTATACCCTCCAATCTCTTATGCCTAACAAAATCAAACAATAACTCTTGATCTTCTTCATCAATATTCTTGTTTTCCCTAATAAGCTATTTTTGTCGTTGTACTCGTCCCTTCGTATTGTACGGGTCTGTATTATCCTGTAAATCTGTAATACTGTACCTCCAAAACCCAGAACTCAACAACAGAAGACTTGAACCTAAACCAAACTGGGCCCGCCCCGATTTGAACGGGGGACCGCCACATTATCAGTGTGGTGCTCTAACCAGACTAAGCCACGGGCCCGACGTCCCGGGGGAGATTCGAACTCCCGACCGCGCGGTACCTGCAGTCTTAACAGCCGCGTGCTCTAGCCACTAAGCTACCGGGACCTGCAACTGCAAAAACCGAGTCGCTTTAAAAATCTTCGTCAAGTCAGGATCCTACACGCAAAACATAACGGTCATCGGTGACACGGGTAACCAGGGTAACCCAGGGGATGCCGGATCGGGGGGCGTACCCAATACCTTCACCGTGAAGAAAAAGAGGGTCGATATCACGAACGATGACCTGCACTACTATGGGGAGCGAACCGGAGAATCACTCCCCGCCTATTTAGGGCTCGGCCCGCCGAGACCGGATGAATTACCGTTCATAGGACAAGAGAATCGCTATACGGGAACTGTTAGTAAGAACGTGACGTACGTGAACTTCCAGGATGAGGGTATCATGAACTACACCGTTTTCCATACCGTTCGCGGTGCCGAGCAGTTCGGACACTGGCACTGGGACACAGAGCTCGTGAACGCAGAGATGGAGATGCGACCGCGCGGTACGAATCAAGGATACAATCCGCGCATGTTCACCCTGACAGACGGAGACGGGAGCATCAGTGGAGATGGTGACTACACCGAGTACCGCTATTACGAGACCGTGCTCAAGAGTCACGAGAACAAATCGGACGTGGTGAACTATCGGGGCAATGACGTACGGACCTCGAAGAAGTTCCGTGTCGGCGGTCCCGCTGAGGACCTGTACATCACCGATGACTGTGAAAAACTCTCCGGTTCTCCACGGCTATGGGAGTGTGAGTCAAAATCCGGGTTCTTCACCATGAAACCCGACTCGTTCGGACAAGACTTCTTCCTTGGCGCCTCTGTAACGCAGGAATCCTCCGGAGAGTCATACACGACGTATAGCCCGCACAACTGGCTTCCGGTGAACCATACGTATCACGTAAGTAACGGGAACGTGTCCATGGTAGGAGTTGACCTGGAGATAATCTACGTGGAACAAGGGGACTGGATGGCCTTCTCATTCCCCAGCACCGAACCGTTCGATTTGGAACAGAACTCCATCGAGAAGGTCGACTCGTTGAGTCAGCTCTACCAGACCAACAGCGCTCCGATAATCGCTTACTACAGCGACGAGGAGAACAGGCACTACGTGAGACTACGCGGAACGAGAACGCTTGATAACAGGGGCGTTCCACAGAACAATCAAGGCCCTCATGTTGACATGGATTCCCCGAGTTAACCGATTCACCGAAACCCATCCAAAATAACTTCGCTACGCACCGAATACACTTGATTCCTGAGAAGGTAAGTAGCAGAAAAAATTAAATACGACCGTGGCGTCCCGAACAAATATGAATCGGGGTTGGGTTGTAAGTATTCTCACAATCCTCTTGATCGCATGCAGCAGCGGGAGCTTCGTAGCGGACGTGGTGAAGAGCAATCCGGAGAAGACCGTCACGTTCAACCGTGTGAGCGGTGAGAACCTACAGCTCCTACGGGACGCGTACGGCGAACTCTGCCCCTCCATCGATGCAAGAGAAGTGATCCGGGTGAGCCTCGCTGGTAATAATTCAACGGAGACAGAGCTCTACACGCCCAGCGGGAAGCGACTCTGCTCGTTCAGTACGGACGACCAGGAGGTAGCGGAACAGGTCACAGCGGTCCGGGTCGCGAACCGTACCATCTCGCTCGCGGAGTTCCGGAACACCATGCGGGAACAACCCAGGGGACAACGCAACGCTCGTCAAGCACTCAGAACGCTCGTCAATCGAGAAATCCTGCTGCAAGAAGCGGAGCGACAGGGCATCGCAGCGACAGAGCAGGAGATCAGGAGCGCCGCACAGAACCTGAATCAGACACAGCTCCAACGACTCGACGAGCAAGGCCTACGAGCGGTCCAGGAGCGACTCCGCCAACGCATCGTGATACAAAAAGTCCGCAACGCGCTACGACAAGCGGTGAACGTCACCGTCACCGAAGGGGAAGCACGACGGTTCTATGAAAACAACAGTGACCTGATCCGACGCCCGGAGCGGTTCAGGTTCCGCCAGATACAGATCGACAAAGGGAACGCGTCGGAGGCGGCGAGGGAGAAGACCAACACGGTCTACGACCTTCGCAACGAATCGTCCTTCTGTTCACTGGTACGACAGTTCACTGATGACACGGACTCACGAGAGCGCTGCGGTCGTTACACCTTCACCCCGGAGCAGATGCGACCCGCGGTGGCACGGGAGATCGGCAACATGCGACCGAACGAGACGCGCATCGTGGAATCACCGCAGGCCTTCCATATCATACACTTCTTGGAACGCAAACCCGCCGGAACAGCGTCCTTCGACGAGGTACGATCACGTGTCGAACAGATCGTCGCGGAGCAGAAGCGGCGCGAAGCCGTGCAGCAGTACCTCCGACGACTCAGGCAGAACACGCAGGTCACCACGTATCTCCGCTGAATGCCTTAATCTCCTGATGTAATCGTAAAACACATATTGTTTGCTATAGAAAACAATTATATATTCAATACAATCGAAAATTTTATATATAATACCAAAGTTTTTTATATTAAACAATGTCTGAGAAGCATTCATGTACGTGGACGAGCTCTTCTCGAAGTACGCCGAATGGCGCGTACTCTACTTCTTTCTGCAAAACCCCCAAGCAGAAGTCCACGTACAAGGTGTTGCGAGGCGCCTGGGCGTCAGCCCAGGCACTGCCTCCACCACCCTGAAACAAGCCCACGCCGCCGACCTGGTACACAAAAAGGTCATGGGAAACGTACATGCATACTCGTTGAACACGGAGAACGACGTGGTGCAGAAACTGCTCGAGGTGGTGGAATGCCTGTAGCGAACGGACCAGACGCAGCTGCAGCAAAAAGGGGAACGATACTCATCGCATCCTTTTTCATACTGGTCCTCATCACACCACTTATCTCGGCGACGATGAACTGCACGATCGCGAGCAGCTGTCCCAGCGACTTCACACGGTTACTCGGCCTTGAGAATAACACAGGAGGACAGGATAACGCACATGCACAGAATATCAGCCAGAGCGACTACGCGAACAGCCTGTGCTGCGACAGCACACTGTCCAACGTGAACATCACCGCGTCGTGCGGCACCGAGTTCTTGCGACTCAGCAACGTGACCAACGCCCACGTCCAGACCGTCGAGTCCCACTCCACCACGTACAACACCAGTACCTGTCTCCAATCGGACAGGCGATCACCCAGCATCACCTACCCGACGGGAAGCTGCAGCACTGAATGCATGCTCAGCATGGCGAGCAGCGAGAACGACGACACGACCAACGCACACGTAGGCACCTGTGGTAACTACAACCAGAAGGTCTGCGTCACGCTGAACAACAGCCTCCCAACGCTGGACCAAGCCCTAGCAGGAGCACACCTCCGCACACCGTATAGCCGGCACTGGAGCGGACTCGTCGGCTACTGGCA
>CAYWOP010000096.1:0-3757 GCA_964459935.1 uncultured Methanosarcinales archaeon
ACCCAGCGGAGTTGCTCGATGCTCGCCAGGACGTGCTCGTACTGTTGCAGTACGACGAGGATGAACGCGCCCGAGATACCGGGTAGTATCATCGCGGTGACGGCGAGCGCTCCGCTGACGAAGAGGTAGAGCAGGGATGTCTCGGGCGCGGCGACTTCTATCCCGGTGATCACCACACCGGTGAGTCCGCCCATGACCACGTTGTCCCACGCGTCCTCCATCGACACGCCTTTGCAGATATACACTGCTGAAGCGAGGATCAAGCCGGTGAAGAAAGCGTAGACCAGTCCACGAGCTACTTGGATGAGATAGGTCATGACCTGCGCGAGGAGTAGTATCGCCGTCGCGATGCCCCCGATGAGTGAGAGGAGGAACGTGTAGTCGATCTTCGTGAAGTACGACGGAACGTCTGAGAACGATGTGGGCGGGGTGAACACCGCGGTGATCTCATCCACGAGTTTTGTGTAGATCCCGGTGATGAACGCGATCGTCCCGCCGGACACGCCCGGGATGACGTCCGCAGCGCCCATCGCCATGCCCTTCAGAACGGTCATCACTGCCATCGCTCGAAAGACACCTGCTCGACGCGTTCCTCGACGTACGCGTGCCCAGTCACGTGTTCGATGTACCCCTTGGGATGCTCGTGCCGTCGTTCGATGCGAGCGTAGATACGACCGTCCTTGACGAGCGTGTTCGCGTGCTTCTCCGTGAACCGCTTCACATGATCCTCGTTCTCGGTCGGAGGTCCTTCGCGCTCCACGTAGGGCTGGGCGTCCGTATCGATGATGAAGTAAAACCGGCCTTCGCGTTCGTGGAACTCCCAGTCCGCCTCCATGATCGGCCATTGCCGCTCGCGTACCTTCCTGTGGATATATTCATAGACTTGGCGCAGCTTCGCACCCTGCACGTCGTCCTTCGCATCAATCGGCTCTGCGGTGAAGTACACAAAATAGTCATCCTCCGGCTCGAGCTCCTCCGGGTCCAGATGTCGAATGGTGAAGTACTCCTTCGAGGGAGTGTCCAGGAAAGAGTTACACCGTGCTTTGAACAGTTCGAACTTCTCCGTCGATAGTGCTGCCGCTGCGTTCCGCTCGGGTTGGAGCGGGTCCACGACGACCAGCGGACTCTCGAGCTTGCTGTCGTTCAACTCCTGCAAGGGGTTCGCCCAGTGGCTCTCCATGTCGATCACGACGCGTTCCCCCCAGTCAGCCGCTGCGCGGACGAGCTCCTCGAACCCGCCGTAGTACAGTACGAGTAAATCTACGACGTGACCGGACAACCCTCGGATGTATGACTCTGCTCCGTATACCTTGTTCGCTTTGCAGAACTGCTTCGCGAGTCGCACGTCGTCGTTCAAACCCTCCAGCCGGTCCTTCACGTAGTCCACGTTGAGCGGGCTCATGTCCGTGACGTTCTCCGCGTCCCGGTGTGATTCAATCCGCAGAACGGGAACGATCTCGTACGTCATCGTATCCTTTTGGATGTGAAAGTAGTCGCGACTCCCGTGGACGCGCTCAGCATCGACCGTGAGTGCTTCGCCCAGTAGATCGGCTAGCTCGTCGCTCTGGTAGTCCTTGGAAAAACGACATCGTGGTCATCGGCGAGGTGCGTGTCCTTGGCGAAGCTCCCTCCGATCGTGCACGTCGCATCCAGGTCCGCTTCTTCCAGCGACCCGTTGATGCGGTCCCGCATCGCTTCGACCCGCTCGAGCGAGTCCTCGTCAGGGCGCAGTTCCGCGCGTATTTCGTCTAAGAGCTCGTGCATCACGTTGCATCGACTCCGGTATTGTATAAAAACATTGCGAAATGTTAATAAGTCTCCGCTCACCGGCGTTGGGGTGAGGTGAGTGTGTGGAAGGACTGACGGTTCTCTCGAACATCGCCATCATCCTCCTCTTGGGGTTGATGAGCACGATACTGTCGAAGAAGCTGAAGATCAGCAACGTCTTACTCCTGGTCCTGACAGGTGTCGGGCTGCAGTACATCCGTCTCGACGGGGAGCAGCTGTTCAACTTTTCCCCGTCCTTCCTCGTCAGCGTCTCTACGCTGGCGATCGTGCTCATTGTCTTCGACAGCACGTCGCGTTTTCAGTGGAAGGACATGGACGAGCTCTCCACAGAGAGCCTTGAGGTCACAGGGGTGTACACCCTGTTCATGCTCATCGGGCTGTCCCTGCTCGCAATGTTCATCATGTACGACTCGTTCACGCTCGCCCATTATCTCTACGCGATGATCTTCTCCTCGGTGATGATAGCCACTGACCCGACCAGCCTGTTCGCCATGATGGGCGATGCGGATGATCGGATCATCGAATTCTTGGAGATCGAATCGTTGATCAACACACCGCTCACAGTGCTCCTCCCCTACATAGTGCTGGACTTCATCGAAGCCGAAGGGTCCGTGCTGAGCAGCTTCGTCGCGCAGATACTACCCTTCCTCCGACAGCTCGTCGTCGGCGTCGGCGCGGGCGTGCTCATCGGCGTCATCGTGTTCCGCGCGATGAAGACCGTGTATTCGGAACAGCTCTCCCCTGTGGGCCTGATCACCGCAGCGCTGTTGGCGTACACGTTGGCGGACGCGATGGAGGGGAGCGGTGTGCTCGCCGTTGCCACGCTCGGGCTGTTCTTCGGTTCTGTCTATGTGAAGCAGAAGGCCACGTTGCAGGAGTTCAGCACGATGCTCTCCAACTCTTTGGAGATCCTGGTGTTCGTCCTCATCGGACTGATAATAACACTGCCCACGCAGTCCGCCTTCTACCTCGAGAGCCTGGCGCTCTTCATCGGTCTCCTCCTGTGCCGCGGCGCCGCGATCTTCTTCACCATCCCGCAGTACAGTTTCGGAGAAAAGTTGTTCGCGACGTTGAACGCTCCGAAGGGCATCGCCATGGCGGTCGTGGTGTTCTCGCTCACCCTGGTGGAGCAGCAACAGGTGACCGCGATGCTGGACTACATGCTGGTCATCATGCTCTACAGCCTCGCCCTCTCAACGCTGGTGACGCGTGTCTCACACTGGTTCCTTGATAAAAAACACGTTCAGCCGAAGTAGTTGAGTCGTCGTTTCTTCGCCTCTTCCTCGGTCTGCTTGGTCTGCTGCTTGAGATCTTCCAACTTCTGTTCGAACTCTTTCGTTTTCTCCTGGAGCGGTTCCAGGTCCACATCGAGGTCAAGGTACGACTTGAGGATGCGGACGATCTCCGTCGCGGCCTCCCCGTCGGGAAGGTTCGAATGCGCCCCGGCAAAGAGCGGGGAGATATCGTCGCTCCGGAGCAGAAGCGCGGCCGTGATACCCATCAGGATGGATTCGTCAAGTTCTTCCGCGCCCGCTTCTGCGAGTGCCTTATTGTCGAACGTGTACGCTTGTGTCTCTTCCTCCGTGCTGGACAGGCCTTCAACAGTTATGATCTCCTCCGCTTCCAAGTCGTCCGCCAAGTCGAGGATGGTCTCTGCGACGTCCCACTCGTTCCCGTCTATGTTCAGCGTGGTGTGGAGGATGACGAGGTCGTGCGCCTCGTCGTGCCAGATGCTCATCGGCTTCACGAGCTCGCCTTCATGGATGGCGACGGACGGTGAGAACTCGTCGTAGACGAATTCGCCGATCATCTCCGTCTCTAAGTGCTCGAGAAGGAATTCGAGCGCGATAGTGCTGACGAGGCCGAAGCTCGGAAAGCCTTCTATCACTGTGACGCCGGTCGGTCGTTCGGAGAGCTCGTAATCGATCATACTGGGGCCTCGTTGTATTCAGTATAAAAAAGCTTGGTA
>CAYWOP010000097.1:0-3708 GCA_964459935.1 uncultured Methanosarcinales archaeon
CAGGCCTGCGCCACTTGTGCCCCGAGGAGGAACGCGTGCCAGTTATAGTACGTCCAGAGCAGCAACAGTATCACAGCACTCCCGATCTCATACCGTCCCGTGGGAACGACGAACCAGTTCACGATCGACTCCCCGAGTACCAAGAACGCCGTGGAGAGGAAGGCACTGCGCATCGCAGCGCTCCAGCGCAAGGACGGATGCGGCAGAAGCGCGTACGCCAGGGCCAGGATGAGGAAGATGACCAAGACACCGATGATACTCGACATATAACTCAGCCACACACCGCTCGTCGCGCTCGCTAAAAAAAGTTGGAGCACGAACACGGCGATGACCGCCACGCCCGCGAGGATGAGGAGTAGGAGGGAGAGCAACCGTCTCTTTACCATGCCGGTCGCGCCCTCACGCTCAAACACTGTGTTCAAGGCGGACTGGAGTATATTGACGAGCCGCGTGGCGATGAACAAGACGAAGATGATACCCACGGCAGCGGAGATGATACCGTCCGGCGAGAACGAGTAGCCCTCGATGAACCGCACGAGCGGAGCGGCGCTCTCCTCAAAGACGGTCGCGAGGAAGTTCTTGATCTGCAGCTCGAACCCGGGCACGAAGTAACTCCCGAAGAACACCAACAGGAAGAACATCGGGCCGATAGCGAGTATCGTGTAGAAACTGAGAGCGGCGGCGTAGAGCGCTAAGTTCTTCGTAAAATAGCGCCGGAGCGCCGTCCTGATGAAGTCCATACGCACTCTTGGTCACGGCTTCCTTATAATCCTTCCCCAAGATTTAAACTGCACATCCTCTTCTATCAGCGTATGCACGTGGATGAGTATAGCTTCGGTTCCATCGTCGTGGACGGGACCAAGTACACCCAGGACCTCAAGATATTTCCACACGAGCTCAAGCGCAACTGGTGGCGAGACAAAGGCCACCTGCTCCAAGTGGAAGATATCCAGGACATCCTGGACTACGAACCGCGTCGCGTCATCATCGGACAGGGTGCGAGCGGGCGGATGAAGGTCTCCGACCAGGTAAAAGAGAAGCTGGATGAGCACGGCATCGATTATACTATGACGCAGACCGACAAGGCCGTCGAAGAGTTCAATCAAGCGAGCGGTGACGTGGTCGGCGCATTCCACCTTACCTGTTAATGCTTTAGCTCCCTTGAAGTATCAGGCATTCTCCACGATGACCGCGTGTTGGCCAAGGCTATATGAGATGAACAATGTTGTCGCATCGCTGGAGGCTTGATTCCTCACCACGATGTCCTCCACGCTGTCCTGGAGCGATATATCCCCCACAGGACTGTTCGACTTGACAACGAAACATTCGACACTACGAGTCCCCTTCGCCATCCCTG
The DNA here is from genome assembly GCA_964459935.1 of uncultured Methanosarcinales archaeon. GTDB lineage: Archaea > Nanobdellota > Nanobdellia > Woesearchaeales > CAYNLP01 > CAYNLP01. The sequence goes on from CAYWOP010000097.1 coordinate 1,358, forward strand.
CACATTCCTCCACCAGTCCGCGGAGCTGCGCGTTCGTGATCCCGTTGGTCCGCAGCACTTTCTTCCTATCCTGGTCCTCGTCGAACTCCAGTTCTTGCCGTGACTGCGAAAACGTCTCCTGAGCGAACATGATGACCACACCCGCGACGGCCACCGCCACGAACATGATGATGAACACCCGTATCGCAATCTCCACGATTAGCCCTCCACGTGCTCTTCTAAGAACCGATCGTAGCGACGGATGGAGAGGAAGACACCGGTGAGTGCGGTGACGCTGTAGAGAAGGAAGAGCAGATCGATCTCGATACCCGTAAACGAATAGAGAACGAATATGACTACGGAAGACACGATGAGGATGAGTCCCGAGTATAGCTGTGTCAGATCATTGATACGTTCCCGCTCAGACGCCGCTGTCTCATACGCGTACGCCACGAACGCCGTTACGATACCGATACCCACGGTGAAACTCGCCATCACGGCCAGCCCCACCGACTGTACCTCCAGTGAACCCAAGTCATAGAGTCCTCCTTCGTAGAGTGAAAAGAACGTCAATACCGAGACTACCAGGGCGAGTAACAACACTCCAAACCTGACCAGTCGACGCTCATCCATCATACTACACGCTCCAAAACCGTCATATATAAACGTTTAGGTGATTACCAGCATCCTCCGCACCGGATCGCAGGAGAACCGTACCACGCTCGGTAGCTGCACCGACGTATTGAAGACCACATCGTCGCCGTCACCGCAGCTGTGCTCAGCTGACTGTAACGTGTCGCACAGGTTCACCTTCTTCAACCCCTCGAAGAGGTCCTGTTCGGTGAAGTTGCCCGTTCCCTGGGCGTAGACGGTACGCGACCCGTTCCGTTCACCGTACGCGCACTCGCTCCACATACCGTGTGCAACTCCCGGGAGAGCATCGGCGCTGACCTCCTTGAAACCGTCATCCTCTTCGAAGTAGAGCTGTCGCAGCCGCTCAAACGCTCCCGTGGCGTCCCAGTCCTGGAGGAACGCGATGAGCATACCGCCGACGAGCACGGCAAGGGCCACGTACACCGTAAGCTCTACCGCTTCCATCAGTACAACCTCCCTAACAGGATGCTAAGCATGATACTAACCGCCACGAGCGCAAGCACCGCACCGATAACAACCATCACAGTCCTTCGCATCTCATGCTCCTCGTCATCACTGCGTTATCCTCCTTGGTACGTGCAGTCTCCAGTGGTGTCGTAGAACTGTCCACAACAACGCCCGTCAGGCGTCTCCTGGCTCACGCTACCGCCACAGCACGTGTGCGTGCTCGGATCATACACCTGGCCATTACAACAACGCATGTTGCCAGGATGTACCTGGCCGTTACAGCACGTCTTGTCCTCATCGATGATCTGATCGCCACAGCATTTCTTATCCTGATACGCTGCAGTTCTCCTGCACTCGCCGTCAGGCGAGCATGCACCGGGGATATCACAGCTTCCAAGGTCGCACGAGTCTCCTTCGCTCTCGGAGAAGTCACACCCTGATGCGGTGCACGCACCTTGACACTCCGGATGCCCCGAACAACGCACATCTTTTAACTCGGGAGGTTCCGTCCGCTGACATTCGAGGTTTTCCTGTGTCTCGGGCGCTCCTTCCGCGTACCGGCAGCGTTTGACCACACAGTTGTCCTCGTAACCGCAAAGCTGACCGGGTGCCGGACAGACGTTCGGACCGCCGCTCGCGCCGCACTTCCATTCAGTAGTAATCTCCCAGTCCTCCGGCGCCTTCACCTCGGGATAGTCGCATTCGTTCTCAGCGCTCAGATGCAGCTTTATGGATGCGGTGACTGGTAGTATCCCCTGCTCGGGCTTGCCCCTGTCCCGACACGTGACGTCGTACGTCACGGACGCCTGCTTATCTAACGCCATCACGCGACCCTGGACGAGTTTCTTATCAGAGATAGAGAACTCTTCGCGTACCGAGTTATCTATGACGACTTGCTTCGGCGCCGTATACCCATCTTCATCCAGAGGACCGGATCCCGTCTTCGACCTGTTCGGTGGACAGTACTGATTCCGCAGCGGATCCATCGGCCACCGCCCGACCTTATCCGACGTACCCTGCGGGCGCGGATCCGCGTCACCCGTGATGTGGCACACGTCCGTTTTGTTAATATTCATATCATTATTTATCACACTGTCCACGATCTCCACATCGCACGAGATCCCGGATACGTCCCCGCGTGGCGCAGTGCAGCTGTCCGCACCGGACATGAGCGTATTCAGGGACTCTGTTGTGTCGTTGATGACACTGACGACTTCCTCGATGCGCAATCCGTGTTTCTCCACGAGCTCCTTGATCACGCTCGCAGGGCG
>CAYWOP010000098.1:0-3692 GCA_964459935.1 uncultured Methanosarcinales archaeon
TTCTTCGAGTTCGACCGATGTCATGTCGAGATGCTCGAGACATCCTTCGAGTTCGTCCCAGTGGTCCGTATCGGATGGTTGTTCTTCATCTATCGTATCCAGCCATGATTCGATGGCGGTGGTGACTGCTTTGCTGATCGATCCTTTTTCGTATCCGAACCGTTCCATCGCCTTCTTCCGCAGTCGTTGCTCCAACTCGTCCGGCACGCTCACGCGTAGCGTCATATGTACATAACGACATAACGTCGTATAAAAATCTAGCGGTTCTCGCGAGAAAGAAGTTCGTAGCTATTTCACGGCCGCATCCAGCGGACTTCCCAGTAGCTCACGTCGCCCTCGTCGTCGACCACACCGATGAGGAGGCGTTTCTTCGTGCTGTGCGCGACCCTGTTCTTCGCGGCGAACTCGTGCCAGGTAAGCGTGTCTCCTTCGTGGACGGGGTAGACGACCCAGCGTGCGTGGTCCTCGCCGGGTTTGATGCCGCGGTCGTAGACGCGGAAGTCTGCTCCGAACTTCAGCGCGGTCTTGATCACGTACCCGCGTTGGCGCATGTCCTTGAACACGCAGTACCGTATCCAGAAGTTCGGTTCTTCATCCTTCGCGTGGGCGATGAGGTCTTCCTCGCCGATCTCATCTCCTCTGTCTTCCACTTCGATTTTCTCTCGCTGCAGGAGATATAATCCTTCGAGGAGTGAGAGGTGTACTTTGTTCTCATCGGTGACGTTCCCGTAGCCGCTCTGGTGGTAGAGGTTTCTCGCTTCGTCCGAGTCCTCGGTGAGGAGGCGTTCGCCGTCGAGGCGGGCTGTCACTGGCATACTGGTATGCACCGCGAGGATTTTTATAAAAGGTATGGACGTGCGCGGAACGTATTTACAATATAGTAAAGAAACTATGAGGATCTCATCGATTCCGACCAGAGGCGAAGTGGAGCAATACGAACCTATCTTTAACTTGGAGGTACAGGAAGGGATATGTCTCAGTCTCGGGGGCGTGTGCCCGGTCTCCTCCATCGGCGTTCTCTCTGACAGTACGGGAATGAATCGGTCCGTACGTGTCCTGGCTCACCGGAGGAACTACGACGAGGGGGTTCGTTCATGTCACGTTTCGTCGCCATGACCGATCACGCTACAGCGAGGCTTCCTGTCACAGGCCGGTGTGTTTAGGTTCTAACGGGAAAAAGCGCCGCACTGGCGCAGTCACCGTCTGGAGGGACAGACTTCACTTGCTGCGGTCTTCGCGACAGGTGACGTGTTTCGTAACATGCTCGACGGGACACGTATCGCAACTAGTTGCCATGCATCCACGACAGCGGGTCGGAATGTCTGTATGATGGATGTCGGGAATACGCAGAGTAGATTTTTTCGGGCGTGTTAGAAGATATGCCAGCTACAGAGGGTTCGTGGACGATTTGATTGTTAGTAAGTAGTTACATATTTAAATGTGGCTGAGATGAACGAGATATGTCTGAGTTACAGGCCGTTGTCAATCGTCAGGCGAACGTTATCGCCACCGTGCTCGGTATCAGAGATACGCATGCGAAACCCGCTCTCGCTACGTACGGCTACCTTGAACGCCTCGCCAACAGGGGTTACTCAGCCTCGCCGGAGGAAGGAGCGAAACAACTGGAACGGAACATCGGTGCTCTCGAAGATCTTGTCACACTGAAGACGATCAAGAAGGAACTTTCACAGCGGTCAAAGGATGAACAGGAGAATCTCAAGAAACGCCTGGCGTATGTAGTGCGGTCATTGCGGAACTGGTCGCGCACCGCAGGCGACATCGACAGCGGGGATACGGGGTCAGAGAAAAAATACAGACTCGATAAAGCAATAAGGATTCTGCCTGAGAAACTGAGAGATCGGTCGGATTCGCTACTGGATGCAAACGGGTCTGAAGCAGTGGAAGCCTATGCTGACGTGATGGGCGGGAACCGGACGTCACACGCGCAAGGTACGAGGCTTGCAAATATTGTGATCAACATCCCGCAACTTGACTACAACGGCAAGGCTGGAAATATTCCGTGGGGGGAACTGGCAGAGAAAAGCGCTCCGGTATCTCAGGCATGGAGTGACATCTCACAGGGTGAAACTGTGGAGCGTGATGTTACCGTAGACAATCATCTGCAGGAATACCTCGGTCATTACCAAGAGTTCCTCCTGGATGGTAAAAGCCGAGCGCCGTCCCCTTGGGTTGATTTAACGGCTCGGATACGAGATCTTCTCAGCAATCCAAGCGCTGTACCTGAAATACGACGCCAGGCGCCAGTTCGTAAACATGCGCTGGAAAGCGTCGGACGTCGTGAAGCCGTCGGTCATTATCTGTTCCTGGGTGCGACGTCCGAACACGCGATAGCGACTGCGTATAGAGAGCTTAAGAAGAAAACGAGGAAGTATGAGGCAGAGCTGGAGGCATCTTCAGAGGAGGATGAACAGGATATACGGAAAGAACTGGAAGTTCTTGCGTACCGAGAAAAGGCACTGGATGAAGAGCAAGAGGCTGTGGCTGACTGGTTGGAAGCATTGCATCCTCGCAGACTGCTGAGTACCTATCCGGTGTTCGGGAACTGGATGGTCGAAGGAGCTGATTGGCGAGTGGATAACTCGTTATTGCAAGTGCAGCGGTTTGGACTGCCCCCTAAAGAAACGCATCATGATCGTTATATCCTCGGTACGGCGTATGATACGAGCCAGTATACAAGTACCTTTAACTGAATCTATTTCATATGCTTTCCCGTACGAAGATTTCGATGTACGGAACAGAATCGTCCACTCCAATCTGCATAAAAGGGCGGCAGTTCGGTGGTGAAATGAGCTGCACGGCTCCAAGGTGAGTAAGGCTAGAACGTACGGAGATATAACTATTGCTGGGTGGCTCTTGCATTAGACATGTTGGTCGCTCTGTCCGCGTCTTCCGTGAGGAGGCGTTCGCCGTCGAGCCGGGCTGTCACCGGCATACCAGTCTTCACAGCGACGAATTTTATAACAGACACGGCTTTATGTTTCTATATGGAAAAGAAATTGTATAGCTACCGATCTTTGATCGGTAGTGGGGATATCGCTCTTGAGAGTTTTATCGTAGGAGGAAAGGCTTTCTTATCTGTTATACGCTGACGCTGAAAAACGTTTTTGAGCGCTGCAGCGATATCTACGCCGGCACTCCTGTCTCGACCGCTTCCCGCACGATGTTCGGTCGTTGCTGTTTACGTTCCTGGAATTCTTCGGGGGTCAGGCAGATCATCTCCGGCTCGGGCAGGTCATCGTAGGGCCACTCCCGGTAGAACACTGCGGGTCGATCGTACACGTTCACGTCTTCGAAGTCCTCCGAGACGATGAGGATGTCCACGTCGCTCCCGGGTCGGTGGTCATTCCGCGTCCGAGAGCCGAACAGGAAGGCATCCGCTACGTGTATGTCGTATCGGTCGGCTATCTCGTACATGACTTCCTTCACGGCTGTAAGCGTTTCTTCGTCCATCGTAGGAACTCCTCCGTTCGTCGTCGTTTTTCATCGCTGTCATCAATCTCATCCTCCGGTACGTCCGGATAGCGGATAGCGGTATACATCGTGGTGAGTCCTTCGAATAGTACGCTGAAACGGTCGGGTATGTCCTTCGAACGAGCCAGTCGGACCAGGTTGTGCGTCCTGGGAAAGTCATCGCTGTCCTGGATGTGCAGTGACTTCAGTGCTTTCTCCAG
>CAYWOP010000099.1:0-3586 GCA_964459935.1 uncultured Methanosarcinales archaeon
TCCTATTCATCGTCATCCCCCGTGATCGCCACGAACATATCCTCAAGCGACGCCTTCCGCGTCTGCACCGCCGCCACGGTCACTCCCTGCTCTTCCAGTTGTTGCAATACCTGCGGTACGAGACGCGTACAGTTCTCGGTCCGTATGGATAATATGTCATCATCGACACCGTACTCCGCGTCCGGAAGGTAAAGTTCGAACTCCGCCGAGCCGTGAAGCTCCACTTCGATCACGTCAGTGCCCTGCTCCATGAACCGCTCCGGTGAGTCCACAGCCACCACCTCACCCCGCTTCAACATGGCCACACGTTCACACAACCGTTCCGCTTCCTCGATGTAATGCGTGGTGAGGAGGATGGTACGTCCCTGTCGGTTGTACGACCGCATCGTCTCCCACAGCTCCTTCCGTAGCTCCACGTCCACACCGGCCGTCGGTTCATCCAGTATGAGCAGGTCAGGATCGGTGATCAAGGCCCGTGCGAGCAACGCCCGCCGCTTCATCCCACCGCTCAGGTACTGCACCTTCGTATCCCGCTTCTCATAGATACCCATCTGCTTCAGGAGTGCATCAGCGCGCTTCCCCGCCTCCTGTTCCGGGATGCCGTGATACCCCGCCTTGTGCATCAGTACCTGGCGGATAGGGAAGAACACGTCAAGGTTGACCTCCTGCGGGGCGACACCAACCCGGTCGTGCACCGCTCGGTATTCATCCACAGTGTCGTACCCGAACACCTCCGCGGAGCCACCCGACTGCTTCACCAAGCCGAGCAAGCAGTTGATAAAGGTGGTCTTGCCAGCACCGTTCGGACCGAGCAGACCGAAGAACTCTCCCTGCGCTATCTCCAGGTCTATCCCTCGCAATGCTTCAACGTCTCCATATGATTTCCGTAGATCTCTGGTCTGAACCGCAGGTGGCATACCTACTATCTGCCCGGGCTTGTCTTAAAAAGCCGTGGTTTCAGCGACGTGCCCGTCGCAACGCCCGTTCTATCTCCTCGTCCGTATAGCCCTGTTCCCGGGCCTTCTCTCGCAACGTCGCTTCGTTACCATCACCAAGGTATCGCTCAAAGTATCCGGTCAGGTTGGATACCCGGTCCGAAACGTTTCCATCACCAGCCGACCCCTGGCCGGCTCGCCTTTGCTCCGAGACATCCTCGAGCTGCAGGTAGTTCGTTATCTCGTCCCGCCGCTCTGCGGAGATCACGTCAGGATGCATGATGGAGAGATACATCGTCGTGAAGTATACAGCTTTTACGGACTCCACAGCGACCCGCTTCGCAGAGGATACCAAGAGTATCAGGTAAACAGCGACGATGAACGGGAGGTAAGCGAACGGTACCCCACCGAGCGTGACCGAAGCGAGCGACCCACCGAGCAACCACGCCAGTCCTGCTCCCAGGAGTACGAGAACGAAGACGATCGGCGCGAGGATCGATCCGAACAGCTGTCCAGCCAGATCGATGCCGAACACGCCCGTGAGTGCACCGGGCACGTTGTTCTTCAACGCCTTGAGCTTGTCAGCAAGTCCAGAGAAACCAGGATCGTCGACGACGATCGCCGGCACTGCATAGTTCTCGAACAGGTCCCACACCTCTTCCAATCCTTCGATGAGCAGGTTCAGCAGGAACGCGCCCAGGCCGCTGTCGTTGTCTTTTGCACCACTGAGCAACCGAGTGACAAGAACGTCCGCAAGAGCTAGCAATACAAGGCTGTCCCGCACGTGGCTGATGCCGTCCTTGCTCTTCGCATACGTGGCGTCGTTTCCCGCGATCACGGTCTTCGTCGCATGGCTCAACACGCTCTTCTGAAACGCGGTATAGTAGTACTTATACAGCGGTACGAGCGTCACGGACGTGACAGTGAGGACACCGCCGATCAAATACATATCCATATATATCATCAGCAACACGCCCACGAGGAGCGCTGTGTAATGAAAGAACTCGTACACGCCCAGTCGAGCCACGGGGCGGAACAGATCCGCGTCCTCCCCGAACAGAGTGAACGTGTTCTTGACCAGGTTTCCCGTATCTCTCGCTTGGTCCTTTCCCCGCTGTAGCCAGGACATAGCCGTTTTACAACCGCGTTCTTTTAAAAAATCGTCGGTGACGGCAACGATGCCCTGCACCGTAACGTGAGTTTTATAAGATTCATACCGCATATTTACGTATGGGGCGTAGCGCATTCTACACCGGCGGCGGCGAGCAAAGCCTCACCGATATCATCGTCACGAGCGACAAGCGAGACGCACTGCTGCGACAGATACCCTCCTCCTTCGACGATGATGATATCAGAAACTTGCAATGGTCCCTTGGGTTCATGTACGAGATACACGGCGGGGCAAAGCGACTCAGCGGACACACGTACGCCCACCACCCGCTCCGCACAGCATACCTCGCACTCAGAGAGCTCCGACCGCAGTCCTACGAACTATCTTCCTTACTCCTGCTGCACGACACGGTCGAAATGGTGCCGGACGAGCGACAACCGATGGTGGCGGAGAGGATACGCGCAAACATCGGAGAAACGCTGCTGCGACACGTGCAAGGCATGACGGTCAGCCCCCCTGGGGAACGCGAACGATCCGTGGTGCAGGGTGACATCGCTGGAAGACTGCAGGAGTACAACGGACGCGGACGGAAGCGACTGGATATCGGAAGTAGGGCCGTTGAAGCCGTCGCCTCGAACGTGATCTATATCGACAGCGTTCACGATCTCGTACGAAAAGATCCGCTTACACCTGTAGCGAAAGCTTACGATGTTCGGGATAACGCGTTCCACCTCAACGATCTTATAACATCCGCTCCTCCAGGGCAGCGTCAAGCCTACAAAGGGTTCGCACAGCGCGTGGCCAACAAATACGCGCCGCTCATACCGATACTGTACGAACGACTCTCACAGCTTGACGCCGACCAGCTCGGACTTTCAGAAGCGGGCCTAGCCAGATTACGAAACCGCTTCTCAACAAAATCAGAACAGGTGAAAGAACTCTACGATCTCGCAAGAGGATGGGAGTACCATGACGAACAACGGTTGTACATGCAACAGCGGGAGCGAAGTACAGCAGTTCAATCGGACCCTCTTGATACCGCCTTAAAGTCGTGAACAGCGTGAGACAATAACGTACCACCCTCTCCGTATCGCTCGTCTGCGGAACGTAATATAGCGGAACAAAACTACGAGACGCTTAGATAGCTGAAAAAATACTTTGAGCGGACGTAGGATTTTTAAAGGAACCATGTGGAATAGCGCGTATGAAAGAGTTCCTGGCAGGACTGGCAGGATTCGGAGCAGTCCTGCTCATCGCCATACTGCTCGGAGGATATGTGCTCAGCGGTAGCATGATGTCCTCCTCAACGACCTACACAACCGATGCCGTGCAACAGGCGTCGGGGAGTCCCGGAGCAGCCCGGACGACCGGCAGCGTCCAACGAGCACCCTCGGGCAGCAGTGGTTCCGGCGCGGCGCAGACCGGTCCACCACGCCGGATGCAGTTCACGGACTACGGAACGAACGTGTTCATCCCGACCGTCCGGAAAGCGGTCTCCACGTTCAGCCTCGACGTCGACACCGGGAGCTTCACGATAGCG
>CAYWOP010000100.1:0-3539 GCA_964459935.1 uncultured Methanosarcinales archaeon
TTGGCCTCCCCGCGAACGTAGGCGTTCAACGCGGGATGGTCGCGCTCGTCGAAGAGCATCACGTCCGTTTCGTTCACCCTGAACCGTTCGCGATCTCGGTTCGGCCCTGCTGCGTAGAGCAGATCGAACGCTGCGGCGCTCGGCGAGTCGTGATGGTTCATATCCGTGAGCACCGCTGCGTTGGGCACGCCGATCTTGGCCGAGTAGAGTGCCAGTGCGTATCCGACGGGCGCTTCGTCGCGTTGCTCCCATCTGCTGATCGACGCGTATTTGCCAGCGGGCATAACCAGGTCCGTGAGGACAGCGTCGTGGGTGACCTTGTCCGGGACGTCGTGGAAACCGTCCGCTCCGAGTGCTTGCACCGCTTCGGTCAGGTTCGACGCCGTCTCGACCTCGTGACCAAGTGCTTCCACGGTACTCGCCGCCTGCCTGTTGATTTCCGTATCATCTGCTATCAGTACGTCCATGCTATCCCTCCTGGAGTGCCTCTGCAAGGTAGTCCGTGACTAGTACCGGACGATGCAAGTCCTCGTTGAGCTCGCCCACCGCATCCCTGATCTCGTTCTCGTCTCGGTGCAGTATGCCTTCCAGAGTCGGTTCATCGGTGAGGAACGCTGCGGCCGTGGCGACGCGTTTCGGAACATCGAAGCTGTAGCCGATCTCTTCCGGTGTTCGTCCCGTGTACCCGGACGGGGCCCCGTAGAATGTGCTGTACCGTGCGACGAGCAGACCGGTACCCTTGAACTCTCGTACCAGGTCTTCCGATTCGGGATTGTTTCCGACGACGAGCAGATCGTCCCTTCGCGCCCGACGTTCATGACCGTACGGCGTGTTGATACGGACCTCCAGGTCATCGGCTTCCATTCGTTCTGTTCCCTGCAGGTTGTCCTCCTCGTAGCCGTAGAACATCTTCTGCGCCGCTACCTCGGCCGGGTCGTAGAATGCGCTCATGTCCTCGGTAAGGTAGGGTGTCAGTATCGATACATCCATCACATCAGCCATGTTGCATCACCATGAGGAAAGAACCACCAGAAAGTATATATTTAATCAATATAAAAAATATTTAGAATATTTTTTACTGTTACTGAATACAAGTAACAAAAAACGATACTTATTTAAGTTCTGAACATTGAAGAAAGTAGCATGGAATTACGCGAACGCGTCCTAGAATCAATCGAAAACGGGCAGGACCTCAAAATACTCGCACGACGAAACCACTGGACCGCCGAACCGCCCTTCAGTCACGTCTCGGATTTAGAAGCACTCAGACACTCCACTCCAGAAACTGCACGGCTCGAGCGCGATCCCGACATCCAAAGGCTAGAAGAACGGCTCAGTGACATCGCGAACCGAAAAATCAACGTGTCCAGATACAGCGCAGAACACGCCGATGCTCCGAACGGGGACGACCCACTCTTTATCATCCACGAGCAAGTAGAGTCAGTGATAAAACCCGCTCCATTTTTGAACGCGGGAGGACGATATCAAGCTCTGGACGCCAAGGACAAAATCATCACCGTCCAGCATCCCCTACGGGCACTTCACGGACGACTTTCCCGCAGCGCCAATGAGATACAGCACGCTCGACGTAAAATGCTGGAAGCATCACTAAACGAAGATCTCTCAGACCACTTCTACGGTATCGGAGCGGACACGCCAACGGAACGGCTTCTACAGCTATCGAAAACTGACTATAACCACGGCCTCCGCGCCGAGAAAGACAGGCGATTCACAGAGGAACTCTCACGCATCTACACAGAGCCGAACATGCAAGGACTGCAGGACGAGAGCTTCCTCATCATCACGGATCGCCTCGAGGATGCAGACGGGAAGTTCGATATCGTTCACCCGGACAACGCAGACGAGGTCGACCCCGATGCATACGCGGCTGTACTCGTGGACAACCTCTACCGAGCGCAGGAAGGAGGATGGCACCTCGGAGCAGGGATGGAGGCACTACGAGCGCTGCCGGACGATGGAAACACACCGATACTCTACCAGACAGCGCATGATAGAGCGACTTTTACGGACGTAGAGAAGCAACGGGTACAAGATGAAGGCGGGATACTCATCGGGAAGAACGTAGCGCCGAAGATACACGATACCGTTCGTCGAGCGCAGAAGGCGCGATCACTGGATACGTTGCTCCGGCGGATCCCTGAACTGGACCGGCACACCGTGCGACACGTTCCGATCGGACCGAACGGGTACATGTTCACAGGTACGAACGCCGTAACGTTGAGTGAGAAGGCGGAACGTAGAGAACTTTCAGAACTGGAACATACGTTACTGGAAGAGGCAGATCTCGACGTCACGGAAGCGAACCATCGCCTCTACGTCCTAGCACAACTCCACGCTAACCTCAAACCGGAGACCGTTCCGGCGAGCTGGGAGTCGGAATCAACGGACTTCTACGAGTGGGATACCATCGAAGCTGCGATCGATGCCAACGCCGATATCTCAGGTTACGCATTGCATAAGGTTAAAGCGGCATACAAAGATGCCGTAGAGAAGCACGATTCCTTAGAAGATACGGTGATCATGCACGGAGATACGAAGGGCGACAACTGGTTCGCTCCCGGAGCGTTGGGTGACTATGGCAGTAGCGGAGCAGGGCGACCGTACAAAGACCTTGCGAAGACGATCGCGTTGCACGAACTGCCCGAAGAGGAAGAACGTCACGGACATCGCAGAGCCGTTTCCAAAGACTCCTTCGAAGAAGATCAGTTAGAGGAACGAATAGAGAAGTACTACGCTCTGAGGAAACAGGTCGATCCACAGTACGATGAGGACTTGGAGACACTCAAGCGACGCACGTTCGAACGTGTCGTGACGGAGAGTATGCGAACGGTCATGTACAAGGCGGACGAACTCCCGGAGGAAAAGATACGGCAGTACGTCGATCTGGCGTTTAGGTACGGATCAAAGCAGAAGGCGGATGCCAAAGAACGTCTCTGTTCGAAGACGGCTAAGAAATAAAAGCATAAGCTAATACCATAAGACTATGAGCCACGTGTATCTCTATGGAGAACAGCACGATGATCTTCAAGAAATTCCTAGAGAAAAGAAGATTTTAGAGGACCTACTTGAGGAAGACCCTGATCTAAACGCTTTGTCGTTAGAGCTCGATTACCCCACGTATCAACCGTCCCTCCAGTCTGAAGAAACGCTCAAAGAACTTCGCGGTGATCCGTGGTATCCGCTGATGCAGTACGCTCTCGATAGAGGTTTGGATCTTCTAGCATCTGATTACCGAGATACACCCAGCTCTCACATAGTGGCAAACATAGCGGATGAAGACACGCAACAATCATCCCTGCAGTTCCATGATATCGTTTCCGAAGCTCTGGATGAAGATATCGAGAGTATGTACACCGATGACACTCCGAACGAAATCAAGAGCCTAAGTGACACAGTTCGACGCAGATTTATGAAAAACCAGATTACCACCTATTTGCGTAGTCATCAAGGCAGCCATCTGTTCCACATAGGAGGGGAACAGCACATCTCTCCGTTGAAAAAAATGCTTGAGCGAGAAC
>CAYWOP010000101.1:0-3507 GCA_964459935.1 uncultured Methanosarcinales archaeon
TCGCCGGGTTGACGATAGCATCGACCTGTACCCGTGTTATGGAATCCTCGCGTATTTTGAGTTCCATATCGTGTTTGACACGAGCTTGTTTTTAAAGGTGGCTGGTGTAAGTGTAGAAATCTTATTAAAGGCCGTGCGTTGGTCCTCTGTATGGAGGATTACGTTGAAAACTCGAATGAGTATTATGATTTGACAACGAACGCGTATTTAGAGCATTGGGATGAACACTTTCACCTCTTCAAATGGTCGGATGAGGAGTCTCGCGAGCAAGCACTTAAGAGGACGAACAAGATCCTACTGGAAGATGGAGAAGTGGGTGCGGGTTCGGATGTTGTGGACCTCGGCTGTGGTGTTGGCGCGTTCGCGCGGTGTCTGGCCGAGGAAGGCTGTAATGTACTAGGAGTGAACGTGAACGAGCATCAGCTCGATATAGCTCGGAAAAGTTCATCGAGTGACAGAGTATCGTTTGTCAAGCAGGACATTATGGAGCTTGATCTTGATGAGACGTTCGACTCGGCGTACCTTATCGGTGTCGATCCTCACTTACCGTCGAAAGGGAAGGCGGTGAGGCGCATCCTCGAACATCTTCGTCCTGGCGGTCGTCTCGTGATAAATGCGTGGTTGAAGGCTGAAGAGTGCACGTTCGGCCAGCAGGAATTCTTGCTTAACCCACTATGTGATAAAGGCGGATTTGCAGGTTTCAGCACTTTCAAAACTTACATGGACGTGTTTGATAGTGTTGGTGTCGAAGTGGTCAAAAGCGAAGACTGGACAGCGGATGTTCGACCTTGTGTGGAGGACTTCTATGACAAAATGTTTGATTTGCTCGAGAATTACACGTCGCTTCAGGACTTATATCCTTTCATCAGTTCGTCCTTGCTGAAGACGTTGACTAATGGAGACGTTCGAGAGCGATTACACGACGTATTTCTGGGCCCGGTGTATCTGAAGATGTGCTTTGACGCTGACGTTTTCAAACTGGGTCATTTTGTCCTTGAGAAATGATGTCACGGCTTGTACCGCCGCATCGTCCGCGGGTAGGCGATGGTGTCCTTGATATCGTCCAGGCCGCAGAGCCAGGCGATGACGCGTTCCACGCCGATTCCGTAACCAGAGTGCGGGACGCTCCCGTACTTCCGCATGTCCATGTACCAGTCGTACTCTTCAGGATTCTCCCCCATCTCGCGCAGCTCTTCTTCCATGCGGTCCACGTCCAGGTCACGTTGCGATCCGCCGACGATCTCTCCATATTCTTCAGGAGCGATCATGTCGACGCAGAGCGCGACATCCTCGTCATCTTCAGCCGGTGGTTTGTAGAACGCCATCTCTTCCTTCGGCCAGTGCGTGATGATCACGGGTTTATCAAACTGTCTGGAGAGCTCGTTCTCCGCCTCCGTACTCAAGTCGTCGCCCCAATCGATCTCGAAACCCTCGTCGTGCAGTAGATCAAGCGCTTCCGTATAGGTCAGTCGTGGGAACGGTGATTCGATCTGCTTCAGTTTTTCTGTATCCTGTCCGAGATCTTTCAGGTCTTCTTCGTGCTTGTCCAATACTTGTTCCACGATGTATGCCACGCAGTCCTCTGCGCTGTCGCAGAGCTCGTCAAGCTCCATCCACGCTGCTTCCATCTCGGCCATCCAGAACTCGGCGAGGTGCCGCGTGGTCTTACTCTTTTCTGCGCGGAAGCACGGGCTGATCGTGAATATCTTCTCCATGCCGAACACGCCTGTCTCCGCGTACAACTGCCAGCTCTGCGTGAGGTAGAGCTCGTCTTCGTAGTATTCTACAGGGAACAGTGTGGAGCCGCCCTCGCTCTGCGTGGGTTGCAGGATGGGCGCGTGCCACTCCTCATATCCCCGCTCCCTGTAGAACTGGCGGAACGCGTGGAAGACGGTGCTGCGGATCTTCAGTATCTTGGTCATGCGACGGCTGCGGAGCCACAAGTGTCTATTGTCCAGGAGATGCTCTTTGCTCTGGTCCTCGGTGATGGGGAACGGTTCCTCGTTCTTCCCCACCACTTCCAGTTCGTCAACCTGTACTTCGTACCCCGTGGGTGCGCGTTCGTCTTCCTCGATCGTTCCTGTGAGGGTGAGTGATTCTTCCAGTTTGATATCCTCCGCGGCGTGCCAGGTCTCGTCCGATACCTGGTCTTTCTTCACGACGCACTGGAGTGTTCCTGTGGTGTCGCGGAGGACGATGAACCGTAGTTTGTTACTACCACGTTCCCGGTAGCACCAGCCGCGGAGTTTCACATCGCCGCTTCCCTGGTCCATGGCCTCTTCGACCGTTTGGAATTCCATGGTATCACGTGGTGAACCGGAACATTATAAATCTTTCATTGTGATGTCCGCTCGTCCGTACAGGTCCGGCGCGGTGTCCTCCAGCGCTGCGTAGAGCCCATCGATGCGTCCGACGAGCGAGAGCCGTGGCTCCCCAGGGACGACGAACTCTGACAAGCCTCCTTCGTCTACCAAGCGTTTGTCGAAGAGTATCTTGTTGGTACGCTCTCCTGTGCACCACGGACCGCATGAACCTGGTTGTTGATAGGGAGGGAGATCGTCAGCTATGCCCCTCACTCCGTACTCTTGTGCCACGAGGTCCGATACCTCTTCATCGTATGGGACGACGAAGCCGACAAGGCCGTCGTCTCCTTCGAAATAGACGGTGTTCATCGGCACTACCGGTTCTGAGAACCGTCGTGAGAGAGCGGTTGCTTTGCGATCGAGGCCCTCGTAGGATCGATGAGGAACTGCCCGAACTTTGTCACCAACCTTCTCATATCCTTCGTAGCCTGGTATCCAGTGCAGCATCTTACCACAACTCCACGTCCAGGAATCCTTGCATTTTCTGGAATCGGTCCATCGCGTACCAGTCACTTCCCGGTGTTCGGGGACGACGGCCCATGCAGTAGAACATTTCGTCTGTTCCCTCTTGGTAACGCATGGTCATGAGCGTTCCGCCGTCTCGGATCTCACCTCCGACGACCTCCCCGTCTTCGAAGTAGAGTTCATATCTCGAGGTCTGGGAGTCGAACGAGACCGTCACTTCCTCGCCCTGGTGGACCTCGTAGTCACGTTCCTGTTCTTCTAATGCGTCTATCATGTCATCTAATGTGGACATCTGTATCACCTCGTTGCAGCTATCGGTGGAGCGAAAGAATGGAGCAGTTGCTAGCGATTGTGTATGCTCGATGATACCATGTACCTCAGGCTCATTCCGGTTTTCATGGCCACAAGAGACCAATACTTGTTTAAAAATTTATCCCTTAAAAAACGGAAAAAATTACAAAAAATACATATTAATATGTTAAATATGAACTAATTTTCCAAACCGGCCAGTTTGAATGAAAAAGAAAGAGTGCCAGAAGGGAAAGGGGGCGTCTCGAGCATGGCTGAACTCGGACAGCCCGGTGCCCCTCTGGCTTTGGTACCTGTACTACCGAGGCCCAAGAAACACCGATTTATATAGTTAACCGTGAAAAAACGGAAAATTTTACAACTTTTACCA
>CAYWOP010000102.1:0-3486 GCA_964459935.1 uncultured Methanosarcinales archaeon
TGTCCTTCTTGGTAGACTGTCCGATCTTCAGCAGCGCGATGTAGACCTTGATCTCGTTCTTCGTCAGCCCGATCTCCTCCAGAATCTCCGTGGGCACGTTGACATCACGCATAGTAGTGTCGCAAGGGGGCACCAATATATAAAAACATGTAACGACCGACAGATAGTAAATTAATAACGTTCGGGTAAGAAGTACCGGCAACACACCGGATCAAGGAGGCAATCACATGCAACAGATGACCGACAAAGAGGACAAATATGCCACATTTGCTTGCGACATCCCTAGCGACTACGTCGCGTATCGATACCTCGACGACCGGGTTATGGAAGAGATAGGCACCGGGTCGGTGCTTGAATTCGGCTGTCACCATGGAGACCGCGCACGGATGCTCGAGAGCTACGGACACGACGTCATCGCCGTGGACAAGTCAGTAGAAGCCGTAGAGCAAGCGAGGAAGAACTACCCAAGGCTCCGATCGGAACACGTTCCGAGCGATGAACCAATTGAACTTGAAGCGAAGATCGACGCGGCGTATATGACCTTCGTACACCCGACGGTCGACAACGAAGAGGAACTTCAAGGCGCCTTCCAGAAGACCGCGGACGTTCTCAAGCCGGGCAATCCTCTCGCCGTGCTTGGCCTGCACGACAGGAGCCTTCAACTTCTACCACCATGTTCAGCCCGAAGGTAACGACGTGCCCGCTCCGTTCCAGAACAAGCTCAGACTGCCATCAGGGGCAACGCTCACATTCACGGACCACCACTGGCCAGCTTGCCACCTTGAGGACATGCTGCGCAACGCCGGCTTCACCAAGATTACATCTGTAGGACTGACCAAGGACCGGGTCGGAGAGTACCTGCGCGAGGAAGAAGAAGAGTACCAGGTGGAAGAATGGCGCGAGGAATGGACCGCCCCGCTGTACCGTGCGATACTCGCGTACAAGTAGTCACAGGTCCAAACGGACGGCCAACGGCGCGTGATCGCTGACCTCGTCGTCTAGCTTCTCCACGTCCCCGGAGAGTTCCGACGACGCAAGGACGTAGTCGGATTCGCGTATAGGATAGTCGAAGTAGCTCGTTCTGGTATCCTCGATGTCCGCTCGCGTGACCCAGTTCCCCAGTTCCTCCTCTAACATGGCAAGGCAGTCCGTATCCGACCTCATATTGAAATCGCCGCAGAGCACCACCGGCTTCTCATAGCGAGAGAGGAACTCCTTCACGTTCTTCGACTGCTCGAAACGCTCGGGACAGTCGCCCTTGACCGGGCCGTGGTGCACGAGACCGTGGAAGTTGGCGATCACGACGTCCTCAAGTCCCACGGCGTGGACGTTGCGTGGCCAGTCACCCGGGTCGGCGTCTCCACCAGGATACACCTCACGCATGGCATGGCTTAACACCTCGCTGCGTGAGAATATAGCGTTTCCGCAGCGAAGCTCGAAATCGACCGGTCCGTCGAACCCCTGGCCGTCCAGCATCGGAGCGAAGAAACCCTCGTGTTCTTCGAGTATCGTATCGAAACGCTCATACAGGTCTGTCACGTATTCCTCTCTGCGCTCTGATCGTGGTGAACTGAAGACTTCCTGGAAACAGAACACATCGGTCGCTTTCCGCTCATGCTTCAGAAACGTGACGAGCTCGTCGAGCAACCGACCGCCCCAGACGTTCAAGCAGATAATACGCATGCTATACTCTCCACCACCCACCTATTTAAACACTTCTCCCCTGGGTATCAATATGCATGAGTACCGAGTGAAGATCCCGGAGGAACGTATCGCCGTGCTCATCGGCGAAGGCGGCGAGACGAAGCGTGAACTCCAACGCGTTTCCGGGACGGAGCTGGACGTGGACAGTCAGGAAGGCCTCGTCACGATACAGGGAGAGGACGCGATCGACCTCTACGACGCACGCGACGTCGTGAAAGCGATCGGCCGCGGTTTCAACCCGAAGATCGCACAGATGCTCCTCCGCCAGGACTACACCCTGGATATCATCAAAGTACGCAAAGTGGTGCAGGACAGCCAGCAAGACCGGGCGAAAGGTCGGGTGATCGGTAAGGACGGGAAGACGCGGCGGATGCTCGAGAACATGACCGAGACGTTCATCAGCGTGTACGGCAAGACCATCGGCGTCATCGGAGAGCTCGACCGCGTGAAGATCGTCCGAGAAGGCATCATCGCACTCCTCCAGGGCGCACAGCACGGCGCCATCTACGACAAGATACAGGAAGAGATCAAGGAACTCGAAAGGAGAGAACTTATAAACACGTAGCGACACCCGAGCAACCATGGCGCAGGACGACCTCATGGCGGTGGAGATGGCCGAGAGCCAGCGCCAGATCAGCGTCGCAGAGTTCTTCGAAAAGAACCGGCACCTTCTCGGCTTCGACAATCCCAAGAAAGCACTCCTCACAACAGTGAAAGAAGCGGTGGACAATTCCCTCGACGCGGCTGAAGCCGCCGGACACCTTCCCGAAGTCTCCGTGGATATCTTCGACCTCGGTGATGATAAATATAGGGTGGTGGTGGAGGACAACGGCCCGGGCATCGTCAAGGAGAACATCCCACAAGTCTTCGCTCAGTTACTCTACGGGAGCAAGTTCCACAAACTCCAGCAACAACGCGGACAGCAAGGCATCGGCATCAGCGCCTCCGTCATGTACGCACAGCTCACCACGGGCAAACCTGTGAAGATCAAGAGCAAGATCGGCGAAGACGAAGACGCACACCTGTTCGAGCTGAAGATCGACACACAGGACAACGAGCCCGAGATCAAAACGGACGAAGTCATCGAGTGGGAGAAAGACCACGGCATCCGCGTCGAGCTCGACCTCGAAGGCACGTATCGCAAAGGACGCCAGAGCGTCGACGAGTACCTTAAGCAAACGAGCATCGTCAACCCGCACGTCCAGCTCTCCTACAGCAACCCGCGCAACGAGCAGTTCCTCTACACCCGAGCAGCTGAGGAACTCCCGGAAGAGCCGAAAGAGATCAAGCCGCATCCTGAAGGCGTCGAGCTCGGGTTGTTGATGAAGATGCTCGAATCCACGAACACGCGGAAACTCACAGGGTTCCTCCAGGAAGAGTTCACCAGGGTCGGGCGGGGCACGGCGCAGAAGATCTGCGAGAACGCGAACCTCCGCGAGGACCGCGTACCGAGCAGGATGAAACGCAACCACGCCGAGAAACTCTTGGAGGGGATAGAGAATACGGATATCATGAACCCGCCCACGGATTGTATCTCACCGATCGGCGAGGACCTCATGCTCAAAGGCTTGAAGAAAGAGGTGGATGCGGAGTTCTACTGCGCAGAAACCAGGAAGCCGAGTGTGTACCGCGGGTACCCGTTCCAGATCGAGGTCGCCATCGCCTACGGCGGGGAACAGGATCAAGACAGTACCGTCGATGTACTGCGGTACGCCAACCGCGTCCCACTGCTCTATCAGAAAGGAGCGTGCGCTTTTACACAAACGGCAGGCAAGGTGAACT
>CAYWOP010000103.1:0-3485 GCA_964459935.1 uncultured Methanosarcinales archaeon
GACGATCATCACGGATATCAAGAGCCGTGAGTACATGGAGAAAGTGATGTCATAGCCCGTTAGAGCCGCTCTTCTTCACTTTTTCTTTCTTTTCTTTCTCTGTAACAATCTCCGTGTAACACCAACACAAACATTTATAAAGGGCACATATTCAGGATTATTTACTCAGGCGTGAACACGCCGGGGGTGAGTTGCAATGGGGGTTGCAAAACATGCGAACTAACTACATGGCAGTACTTGTTATCTCAGTTACAGTGCTATCGCTCTCAGCATTCGCTACCCATACTCCTAACGCGACGCTCGTGCCCGAGTGGACCCCTGGTAACTCCAATGTCAGCTACACAGTGACCATAGGCAACGAAGGCGGCGATCCGATCAAAGAGTTCCGCATCCTCCAAAATACTGAATACGAGAACCTGACGTGTCCCGATACCGTAGCAGGGTGGGGGCGTAGCTATGTCGACCCGGTCGTGAATCCGGATGGTGATGTTACCAGCGGCTGCCTGTACGTCAACACCGATTCTAGTCAAGATATCGAAGCAGGACAGACACAAGATTTCCCATTCACGTCCGAAAGTCCCGATACGGAAGCCTGTTCCCTCAAGTGGTACTTCGAAACCCGAGACAGCGAGATGATAGGATCCGGCACGTGGCAAACGGTCACCGAAACCACGGGCATCGACAACACCGCACCGAACTATGATAAAACAGTGAACGGTCCTCAGGCAGAACTGGAAGGAAGCTGTCCACCAGCATCCGGCGAAGCATGCCACGTCACGCAAGATACGACTATATCAGTGAACGTCTCCGACCCTGGAGCGAAGGAATGTACTACAGATGATGTCACGCCGAGCGAGATGGACTACTGTAACGTGTCTGTCACGGTGGACGGCGAGAAGGACGATAGCTATACGGAAACATATCAAGCAAACGGAAACGAGGTGAAGTTCGATGTCCAGTTTGAAGAGGACAGCGTGCACAACCTCAGCTTCGTCTGCAAGGACAACGCAGGCAACACGGTGAGCGACACGGAAACGTTCAAGGTGGACGACACAGCGCCCGTCACGAGTCAATCGTTCGAAGGCCCGACGAAAGAAGACGACGGGCGGGTCTGGATCGATACAGTAACTGACATTTCGCTGTCCAGTTCCGACCCGAACCCGGCACCCGAACCGCTCACGTGCAACAGCGGTGTTGACAGCACATACTATCGGTGGCAGCAGGTCGACGAGCAGTACTGTGAAAGTGCACCGAGCGAATTCCAATTTGAAGAATATCAACGGTTCGAGGATCTCAACACGAGCAACGTATGGTACGTGAACGGTAAGACCGCAGACCAAGCAGACGAGTATGAAAGCAGTTCAGACAATCCAGGCCACTGGCAATACGTCACAGGACCTGCGACTCCACCGCTCGGTAAAGGAAGTCTCCAGCTATCCATAGATAACGCTGGTGTCGCGTGGCGAAGCTTCGCCCATCGCGGCACGGATCTCAGTGACATCGATACTTTACAATACTCAACTTACAGCGAGAACGGCAACGCGTATCCAACACTCCAGCTCGAGTGGGATGAGGACTGTGAACTCAACGGGTACGATGGGAACCTTGTCTACCTACCCTCTGACAACACAGATGTAAACGGCAATCCTGCACAGGCAGGCACCTGGCAGACGTGGGATGCTACGGAAGGTACCTGGACAGTTTCCAGCGACTTCAGCAAATCCTTTACATGGTCTGAACTCCAGAGCATGGACGCCTGCCTCCGACCAGACTTCGGTCGGCTCGGTGTCAAACTCGGTACAGCAAACACAGAAGAAACGGCCTACACCGACCAGATCGTGTTCAACGACAAGACCTACGATCTCGAGCCCCAAGGAAGCTTCCTCGTCAGCGACGGCTCGACCATCGACATCCCTGAAGAGTCCTGCCACGTACTCGAATACTACAGCCGAGACACGCTCAACAACGAAGAGCCTGTGAACCGCGAGTTCTTCTACGTCGACAAGACATCGCCGGCGTTCAGCAAGACGTTCGGCGAACAGACCGCCTACAACGAATCTGACCTGGAGCAAGGCGGCGACGGAGTTGCTCAGTGGTTCGATGGCCAAGCGTCTCAAGGACAGCACTCGGCACTGCTCAGCATGCCGGGAAGTCCTAACAAGAGTGACTTCGCTGGCGTAGATAGCTTCTTCGACGTTTTCGTCTCACTCGACAATATCTCTAACGTGACGTACGACCGCAAGGTCACCAACGCTGGATCGAAGACGTGGACCCCGCTCGTCGTGCTCGGCATTGATGCAAACGATGATGGCGAGTTCGACGCACAACCGCTCGAATGGCAAGCATCCGGGTTCGACCCCGCAAAGCTCCAGAATGACAGCTTCCTCCAGTGTGAAGCGAGCTCTGGCCTTAGCGGTACGGACAGTGAATTTGTGACGGTCAGCGCGTTTGACACGTTCAACTGTTACACGCCGAACGCTTCGGGGACCGGGTGGACCGGCTACGATCCCCTCAGCTACTATCAGAACAATGACGTCGGCCGACTCACATCCACTGACGGCGTAGCTATGCTCAAAGTGATGCTCAACTACCCGGCAGCGGAAGGCGAGACCGCTCTTGTCGACAACGTCAAACTGAACGGCGACACGGTCATCGACGAGCCAAACGGTATCTGGGTGACGACAGACACTGATGTCGATCTGAGCTGTAACGATCCTCAGCCCCACCCAGCAGGCGACGAGAAGCTCTTCTACCGATACAGAGTGGACAACGGTGACGGGTTCGGCGACTGGCAAGGAATCGACTGTGACCAAACAACCAGCGAGAACTGGTGTCGCATCGACAGTGGCCAGTACGAACTCAACTTCCCGGAGACATCTACCCACGAACTCCAAGCCTACTGTGAAGATGCAGTGAAGAAACAGAGCGCTGTAGACACGGAATTCATCAACGTCGACGACGAGAAGCCCCTCCTTTCAAAGGAAGTGAAGGGACCGCAGCAGGGACAGTGCCCACCACCCAACGGTGGACCGAGCAACTGCTCCATCACTGAGGATACGAAGGTCATCGTGAACGTGACGGACAACGAGAGCATCCACGCCTCCAACCAGGTGACCTGTGCATACACCGTGGACTACGAGGAGGCGGCGGAACCGATCGATACCGGAACGTTCGGCACGGAAGGCAAGGTCTTCCAGTGGGACCAAGATTCCAACCACACGCTGGACCTTACGTGTACTGACGCAGTCGGCAACACGCTAAGGGACACCGAAACGTTCCGCGTCGACAAGACACCGCCGACCACGACTGAAGACCTCGGTGAACCGTTCCAGAACCAGCTCTATCCCAAAGGGTGCATAGAGGACAGCGCTGCGAACGGCGACTTCAGCTGTAGCAAAGCGTCGTTCATCCGACCGTTCACCCCGGTGAACTTCACCGCGGACGACGAGAAGACCGGTGTCAAAGACACGTTCTTCAAAGTGGAC
>CAYWOP010000104.1:0-276 GCA_964459935.1 uncultured Methanosarcinales archaeon
CGGATCTCCTCCGACCGTCCCAGTAATCTACACCGACTTGGCTCAGCTGTAACTCGTCTGTCTGAAACCCGGTCTCACTGCAGGTGTCAGAAGGAAGTTCGTCTGCATCATCATATATGCGGAGACGGAACCCCTTTCTTTTCTTCGTGTGTTTCGCTGTCATGCCCCATAAGGCTGAGGCGTTGAGACGGATGTCCGAGCCGTTGACAAGATAGCATTTGGACTCGACACAGACAGCCGCGTTTCCCATAGGCTTCTTCATTTCGTAACAACCGT
>CAYWOP010000104.1:286-3466 GCA_964459935.1 uncultured Methanosarcinales archaeon
TTCAATGTACTTTCATTTAGAGAGTTCTCGTACACTATGAGAGCTTCGTGTCTTCCGTGAAGCGATACGTGCCGATTGCGTGGACTCCTATTGGCGTCCAGAATGAAGTCTGCAGGCACGGTGCGAATAGTTCCGTTCTGCCAGGGGTCATATCCCGTAATTACGTCTGCAGGCCCGTGATTGACACTGATGAGCTGTCCGGAAACCCGAGGAGGTTCGACTGTCGGCCCCGGACAAGAAGGAAGGTCTTCTTGCCCGCCTGAATCGGGTCCTGAAGTGCCGACTATCCCTGTTCTGCACCCTGTCAGGAGTAGGATAACGAAGAATACCAAGCGAGTCCGCATAACCGCTTCCCGTTTCTACTCGTTTAATTTTCTTCTGGTATGCTTTTTCCCGTTGCACGAACCTACCCCTCCATAACCTTTTTAAACGAACTCGGTTTCCTCGTAGCAGCAATGGAGGAAGAGCTGTTAATCCCGAACGAGGACTACCTGAAGGCGGGCGTGCATATCGGCACGAAGTTCAAAACGAACTATATGAGCAAGTTCATCTATAAAACCCGTCCGGACGGTCTCAATATCTTGAACATCGAGGAGATCGACAAGCGTATACGACTCCTCGCGAACTTCCTCAGCAACTACGATCCAGAGGACATCCTCTTAGTGAGCCGGCGTGAGAACGGTTGGCAAGCGTTGGAAAGGTTCAAGGAACTCACCGGTGTGAAGACGCTGACGGGACGCTACCCCCCGGGCATCCTCACCAATCAGAACCTGGACAGTTTCATGGAGGCGGAGGTCATGCTCGTCACGGACAGCTGGCCGGATCGCAACGCGGTGGAGGACGCGCTCAACATGGGCATCGTCACCGCCGCGTTGAGCGATACGAATAATGAAGCGAACAAGATCGACTTCGTCGTTCCGTGCAACAACAAGGGACGGAAGAGCCTCGCGATGGTGTTCATGCTC
Organism: uncultured Methanosarcinales archaeon; assembly: GCA_964459935.1. Classification (GTDB taxonomy): domain Archaea; phylum Nanobdellota; class Nanobdellia; order Woesearchaeales; family CAYNLP01; genus CAYNLP01. Next base: position 1,252 of record CAYWOP010000104.1, read on the forward strand.
ACCGCACGTGAGTTCATGAAGGAGAAGGGCATGATCGACTCCGACGAGGAGTTCGACTACGAGCTCGACGACTTCATGGCGATGTAGCAGTTCTCAGAAGCTTCAATACAAGCACTTCTCATGCCCGTTCGATACCGCTCTGCGTAATCCTGTACTCGACTTCCTTCCCGCTCGGCTGTGATCGGTGCTTGTCGATACGGAGCACGTAGTGATCGTCGCGTTCCTGTATCTCTAGCAAGCATTTGCTCATATTCTCCACGATCGTCCCGCCGATAAGATTATTTTCATCCGTATCGATATCCGTATACACTTGCGTGGTGGTCAGAACTGGTAGTTCGTGGTCCCTGCTGATACCGACGAGGGTGCGGAGTTGCTTCGCCAGTTGCTTGTTCAGATCGTAGTTATCGTCCTGCGTGATGTTGATGCGGTACAGTGCGGTGAACGTGTCGAACAGTACCAACGAAACGTTCATAGAATCGACCAGGCTCTCAAGTTCCTCCACGGCGTCTTCCTGCTCGTCGAACGTCGTGGGGTTGAGGAAGATCGTTCGCTCGAGCACTTCGCGATGGTTCGGACAGACCTGTGCGAAGCGCTCCCCGGAGAACCCGCCTTCCGTGTCCACAAAGATGATCTTGCCGTCCTCGGGTGCGGCGCGCATGGCGAGGAGGAGTAAGAGGGTTTTCCCGCTCCCCGCTGGTCCGTAGATCGTGGTGACGATCTCCCGCTCGTACCCTCCGTCGAGGAAGTCGTTGAGAAAATCGACACCCGTGCTCAGCTTCTCCATGGGGGAAAGAAAGGAGAATACGTTTTAATTGTTTTGCACCCAGCAACAAGACGTTTCCGATACTGTAAATGGATACTACTAGATGTTTACTCTTTGACAAGCTCCGTGTTCTCCTGCAGTGTTTCCAACCCTTCCTCCAGATTCTCCGGGTCGGCGACGTGGTCATGCGTGGCCGGTTTGATGATCCACTTCGAGTTCGCGTCGGGGTTCGCGAAGATGATGCGCGGGTCAGCGTCGACCGCTTCGTCCCAGTGCTCCACCAGTTTTTCCTTGTTCTCCACGGTGTTGAGGCAGACGATGTTCCCATCGGTGATCTCCAGTTCGTCCCGTACCGTGTAGTACTCGTCGCCGTGGTCGAAGGTGAACCGGATCCCCTCTTCTTCCTCTTCGTAGCCCTGCAGGCGTCCGTCCATCACGTCCTTGTGCTCGATGTAGGATATGGTCCATTCAAGTAGGTTCATCGTATCATCCTCCACACGCCGTACGGTGTGAGGAACGCAGCGAGGTAGACGAGCGCGGTCACGACGGAATGTTGATACCCGAACCCGGCCTGTGCGACGAGTGTGTTCGCCCATGTCAGTACAAAACTGAACCCGACGAGACCTGTTGTGAAGATGAAGATGATGTAGAGCACGTGATGCTTTTTGTCGATGCGGTCCAGTTGGTGAAACACTGCGGTGGCTATCCCGCCGAAGACGAGCCCGAGTATGGCGGTGAGGAGGAGCAGGTGCGAGTCGGTGACCGCGACGAAGACCGGGAGGAGGGCGATGGGGAGTGTGAGGTTGGCGACGACCGCACCGCCGAGGTAGAGCCAGTGCATGTTCCGTTCGAGGTGATCTACCCAGGGTTCGCGTTGTCGTTCCGCTTCTTTGGCGACGCGGTGTGCGTGGCGGAGTTCTTCCTGTGACCAGCCCTGCTGTTCGAGATATGTGGTGTCAATCGCCATGGTAGATCTCGAGTGAAGCGACTTTGTCACTCTGGTCGACGTCCATCACTTTTACGCCTTGGGTGTTGCGACCCATCGACGATATCTCCTTCGCCGTGGTGCGCATGATGATGCCGTCCTGTGAGATGAGGATGAGGTCGTGGTCGTCGCGGACCATGGCGATCGTCGCTATCGGTCCTTTGCTCGTCTTCATGTTGATGACACCCTTCCCGCCGCGGTTGATGAGGCGGTATTCCTCTACGGGTGTGCGCTTGCCGTACCCGTTCTCCGTGATCGTCAAGAGCTCCGCTTCGTCGTCGGCGACGGCCATGCCGATCACCGTGTCTTTTTTCTCTAACTTGATGCCGATGACGCCGCGAGCGGTGCGTCCCATCGCTCTGACGTCGTCTTCGTGGAACCGTACCGCCATGCCGTTCTTCGTGGCGAGTAAGAGTTCATCGTCTCCGTCGGTGAGGGTGACGTTGGTCAGTTCGTCGTCTTCTGCC
>CAYWOP010000105.1:0-3452 GCA_964459935.1 uncultured Methanosarcinales archaeon
TCAAACGAGCGACGGATACGATGATCGCCGGGAAACACGCACTCGTGTGCGGGTACGGCGACGTGGGCAAGGGCAGCGTGCAGAGCCTGGAAGCCTTCGGAGCACACGTCACAGTGTCAGAAGTAGATCCCATCTGCGCGTTGCAAGCGGCGATGGAAGGCTACGACGTGCGCCGCGTGGAGGACGTGATCCACCGCACGGACATCGTCGTCACCGCCACCGGGAACAAAGATGTGATACGATGGGAGCATATCAAGGAACTCCCAGACGGCGCGATCATCTGCAACATCGGCCACTTCGACAACGAGATACAGGTCCAGGAGCTCCAAGACAACGCAGTAGAACACGAACGTATCAAGGAACACGTCGACCGATACACCCTTCCCGGCGGGAACGAGGTCATCCTCCTCGCCGAGGGACGCCTCGTCAACCTGGGATGCGGCACAGGCCATCCCAGCTTCGTCATGAGTGCATCCTTCACCAATCAAGTCCTTGCCCAGATCGACCTCTGGCGACGTGACTACGAGATCGGCGTGCACACCTTGCCGAAGAAGCTGGATGAAGATGTAGCGCGGTTCCACCTCGACGCCGTCGGCGCGGAACTCACCGAGCTCTCCGAGGAACAGGCGCAGTACCTCGGCGTTGACAAGGACGGACCGTACAAGCCCGATCACTACCGGTACTGAGGCCGAACATACTTAAAAATAACATATTTCTCTTACTTTGTGAAACTTATAGAGCAGGAGAACCTTGTACGTACAAGCATTTCAATAGATCCAGGTTCCTCGTCGCTAACTGATATACTAGAAACGTTCTTCGATGTAGATAATGTTTTTCGTGTAAAGGTGGGCAGGCCCGTCGAGTGGGAAGGCTCGGTAGGTGAAATTCCGGGAAGACGACCGGTTGACCAGGTATACGAGGCGACAAAGGAGTATTTTACTCAGTCGTATAGAGACCTTGTACTACGGGAGGTCGAGTCCCGCTGGGATCCTTCAACAACAGACTCCGTTCCTATACAGGAATCTGTGGAAGTCTTGCTGAGCTATGCACATCTGCGCGAAGAGGTCGGCCCCTCGTATGAACTCTCGGAGAACTGACGTTACCTTGAAAACAGATATTAACACGCGGGTTACAACAAATATTTATATACTCTCCAGCACCCTCCAAGAGATATGAGTGAAGTCTGGGCGGAAGAACTGGAACACGCGATCGACGGCGACGTATCGACATCGAAAGATGACCGTGACGAGTACAGTCGCGACTGGAGCATATTTGAAGTGGAGCCCTCCGCGATAGCCTTCCCGGAACACGCGGGAGACGTGAAGTCCATCGTCGACTTCGTGAGCGAACGGAAAGAGGAGATACCACGGCTCTCCGTCACGCCACGCGCAGCAGGCACGGGGATGAGCGGCGGTTCACTCACTGAATCACTCCTGGTCAGCTTCGAACGCCTCGACGAGTTCTCCATCAACGATCACAAAGCAACAGCCGAGCCCGGCGTGTACTACCGAGATCTAGAGGAGGCGATGGAGGAGCACGGCCTGGTCTATCCCAGCTACCCGTCCAGCAAGGACATCTGCGCCGTCGGCGGCATGGTCGCGAACAACTGCGGCGGAGAGAAAAGCCTCGCGTATGGAAAGACACAGGACCTCGTCCCCAGGATGGACGTGGTCCTCGCCGACGGGAACGAATACGAACTGCATCCCCTATCGGAAGAGGAGCTCGAAGCCAAGCAATCTCAAGATAACTTTGAAGGACACGTCTACAGGGAACTCCACGAGCTCATCGAGGAGAACTACGACCTGATACGAGCGGCGGAGCCGGACGTGTCCAAGAACAGTTCTGGATACAATCTCTGGGACGTGTGGGACGGAGAAACGTTCGACCTCAACAAGCTCTTCGTCGGCAGCCAAGGAACGCTCGGCGTGATCACCGAAGCCGATCTGGAACTCGTAGAGCAGAAAGAGCACTCCAGGCACGTCATCGCCTTCGTGGAGGAACTCGACCGCCTCACCGAACTCGTCAATACAGTACTCGAATACGATCCGGAATGCCTCGAAGCGTTCGACATCCACACGTTAGAACTGGGTATCCAATCGCTGGACGAGATCGCGGAATCCATGGGCATGGACCGGATGGAACTCCTCCAACGCTCCAAGCAGGAGGTGGAGCTCTTCCTCGAACACGGCCTTCCTGAGTTCACCGTGATCATACAGCTCACCAGCGACGATGCGGAGGAACTCGAGGACCGCATGCACGCGCTCCACGGCGTCCTCGACGGACACGACCTCCCCAACGTGGAGATACCGGACGAGGAGATGGCGGAGAAATACTGGTACATGCGACGGAACAGCTTCAAGTTCCTCAGCGAAAAAGTGGACACGGGCCTAGCAGCGCCGTTCATCGAAGACTTCTGCGTCAAGCCCGAACAACTACCCGAGTTCGTACCGAAGCTCTACGACACGCTCGAGTCCTACGACATCGAACCAACACTCGCAGGACACGCGGGGAGCGGGAACTTCCACATCATCCCGGTCATGGACCTCTCCAGCGAGGAGGACCGGAAGAAGATCCCGAAGGTCATGGACGATGTCCATGAACTGATCGAAGAACACGGCGGGACGATCAGCGCCGAGCACAACGACGGCCTCCTCCGCACGCCCTACGTCGAGGAAGAATACGGCGACGACGTGTACGAACTGTTCCAAGCCGTGAAAGATATCTTCGACCCGCACGGTATCTTCAACCCAGGGAAGAAAGTGAACGGTGACAAGCACTACGCCATGCAGCACATGAAGCACGATAACGACAAGGCCGACTAGATCACGTCATTCTTGTAGAGAAACGCCACGGCCGTTCCCCCTAACACGAGGAAGAGCACCGCGGCTGATCGAAGCGCTGTAGCTACGGACCAGACATCGCTCACAAGACCCAAGAGCGGACCGCACAGCGTGAACGTTAACCGCCCGGTAAACTTCTGTACAGACAGTACCGTCGCACGCGTGTCGCTCGAGATACGCTCGTTCGTGTACGTACGGACGAGCGGTTTGTTGAACCCACGGGCAGCGGCGAAGAACAGCACGAACACCACGCCGTACAATGATTGAACCGTTCCCAACAACGCGAATCCCACAGCGACGAACAGGACCACTAGTATCAGTCCAATCCGCTTACCGGCCCGCTCGGCATACCTGTCAGCGACCGTGCTGAACACACCGACGCTCCCGTTCAGAACCGCCCAAGCGACGCCGTAGAACACCACTGGAAGACCGACGACACCGAAGTACTCCTGCGCGAACCACCACGCGGTCAACGTGCCCGCACCCACGAAACCCGTGTAGAGGGTTAACCAACGTAGTGCATCATCTTCGAACGTCTCGCGAACCACGGCACGGATCCGGCCCCAATGCTCACCTCCAGCCGGTCGAGCCCGGGCCGGTTCGCGGAGCAGA
>CAYWOP010000106.1:0-3064 GCA_964459935.1 uncultured Methanosarcinales archaeon
CACCGTCGCTGTCGTGACCGTACCGTTCGACATGGAAGGCCAACGACGCCGGGAAAACGCGGTGGTCGGCTTGGACAAGCTCGAGCGGAAGGTCGACACGCTCATCGTCATACCGAACGATCAGCTCTTGGAGATGGCACCGGAGCTCCCCTTGCACACCGCGTTCAAGGTCGCCGACGAGATCTTGACCAACGCGGTGAAGGGCATCGCCGAGCTCGTGACCAAGGCCGGCCTGGTCAACCTTGACTTCGCGGATATCAAGACCGTGATGGGCGACGGCGGCGTCGCGCTCATCGGCATGGGGGAGAGCGATACGAAGAACCGCGCCTCGGAAAGCGTGGAGAAGGCGATCAACAATCCATTACTTGATGTGGATATCGCCGGTGCGAACGGAGCGTTGATCAACGTGAGCGGCGGGCAGGACATGACGTTGGACGAGGCGAGGAAGGTGGTGGAAACCGTTTCAGATAAACTTCAAGAGGACGCGACGATCATCTGGGGCGCGCAGATCAATGATGACCTGGAAGGCATGATCAGGACGATGCTCATCGTCACCGGTGTGAAGAGCGAGCAGATCATCGGCAGCGGCGAGAAGGCACGGAGAGAGCAGGACGCGATGGAATCGGAGCTCGGGATAGAGTTCGTGGATTAAGATGTTACCAGCTATCAAGGAACAGTACGGACGGTTGAAGGATTTCACCAAGGAGTGCATCCGCGTACTCAAGGTTATCAAGAAGCCGGACAAAGAAGAGTACGTGACGATCGTCAAGGTCACCAGCCTGGGCATCGCGATCATCGGCCTCGTCGGCCTGATCATCCAGATGATCAATCAACTGTTCATCGCATAGCACCGGGCACATTTCTGGAATAGTAGAAAGCGGTAATTTATCGGTATTCGATATGCAGGATCTCATAGCCGTCCTCCGTCGCTTCCATCTCCAGACGCAGGTCGAACGTGCCGGATTCCTGGAACGCTTGGAGGAAGAGCGCGTCGCTCGGAATCATCTCCTCCTGTATCCTGTCTATATCGTGAAACGCGAGCATGCCCTCGTCTGACGCTGTGAAATCGTAGTGTTCTACCTCCACGTTGAACACGTCGATCCCGTGCCTGTGCAAGGAGTCCTCAAATAGTGTTTCATCGCAACTCCCGATGTGTTCGACAGCTCGAACGGGCAATCGGGTCTCTTCATGCACTTCCCGCCGCACGGCTTCTTCGGCCGTCTCACCCGGCTCTACCTTTCCGCCTGGCAGTGACCACTTCCCTTTGAACGGTGGTTTGTTGCGGTTGAGCAGGAGGTACTGACCGTCGCTTTCGATGATGCCCAGGGCGATCTCCATATTACGAGCAGGAAAGGCGGCGTTCTTTAACCTTGCGGAAAGTTTTTAAAGGAGGCTGCGTCGTGCTTAGTAGATTCTATCATGTCTGACCAAACCGACGTAGAAGCGGATGCGGTTGAGGAGCTCGACGCGAACATCTTCGCGGTACGCACCACTGCGAACCGTGAGGATCAAGTGATGGGCTTCCTCACGAGCAACGCGGAGAAGAAAGACATGCCAGTCTACGCCGTTATCCGACCGCACGGCATGCGCGGCTACATCTTCATGGAAGCGCGCGACAGGAAAGCGGCGGAAGAGGCGATCGACGGCATCCCATATGCTCGCGGCATCCTCCCGAAGCAAGTGGAGTATGACGAGATCGAGCACATGCTCGAACAGGTCAAGCAAGAGATCAATATCCAGGAGAACGACGTGGTGGAGATCATCAGCGGCGCGTTCAAGCGGGAGAATGCGAAAGTGACCCGGGTGGACGAGCCCAAGGAAGAAGTGGTGGTGGAACTGCTCGAAGCCGCCGTGCCGATCCCCATCACGCTGAATATCGACAACGTGAAAGTGATCCGACGCCCGGACGAGGAACAGTAACGTTTTTAAATGAACCGGCATTCCAGACGCGACGATGAGTGAAGAAACCGTTGAGGCATTGATCGAAGGAGGTGAAGCGACAGCTGCACCACCGCTCGGTCCGAAGCTCGGACCGCTTGGCGTAAATATCGGAGAAGTCGTCAGTGCGATCAATGAAAAAACGGAGCACTTCGAAGGGATGGAAGTCCCCGTCACCGTACGTGTGGATACCGACACGCAAGACTTCTCCATCGACGTGGGCACGCCACCGGCTGCAGGACTCATCATGCGTGAGATCAATCTCGACGGCGCTTCCGGACGCCCCCTGACCGAACACGTGGCGAACATGAAGATGGAACAGATGATCAAGATCAGCGAGATGAAGAAGAGCGACCTGCTCGGTAAGACGACGAAGGCCCGCGTTAAGGAAATCGTCGGCACGTGCAACAGCATGGGCATCTACGTCGAAGGAAAGCACGCGGCGGAGACCCAGCAGGATATCGATTCTGGCATGTATGATGAGAAGATCGATAATATGGAGACCGAGCTCACCGACGAAGAGCTACAGGAGCTCGAAGAGCAGAAGGAAGAACTGCTGGAGGAGATCAAGCGCAAGCACCAGCAAGAGGAGGAACGCGCTCAAGAGATCAAGGATTCGATGGAAGAGGCGGAGCGTGGTGAGATCGTCGCGGTCATGCGCGAGGAAGGTATCAGCGAAGCCACGATCAACGAAGTTATCCCGCCGGAGCCCGGAGCGGATGTGGGCATGGCCAAGCAAGGCCAGTACGGCGAGGAAGACGAGTAACGCCAACTTTATAAAGAGATTTGTTCTTTCGCAACAACGTGCCCTGGTAGCTCAGGGGTAGAGCATTACCTTGGTATTTCCATATACCAGAAAGGTAAAGGTCCCGGGTTCAAATCCCGGCCAGGGCTCTTTTTGATTCTCTAGTAGTAAATTATAAAAATGGTGATGGGCTATTGATTTTTATGTCCACACGAGTTTATAATCTTGAAAACGGCACTGGTGTCGCTCTTCAAGAAACTCCGACCGATACTATAGCGAGTAAGTTTCGAATCAACGCGGGAAGTCGAGACGAAAGGGAAGATGAAGACGGGTTGGCTCACCTTCTTGAGCATGTACTGGTCAACAGCCCTACGAAAACCT
>CAYWOP010000106.1:3074-3429 GCA_964459935.1 uncultured Methanosarcinales archaeon
GTAGGAAACTTCAATGCCGCGACCTCGCCTACTCACACAGAATTCACTGCAGGAATGCTTTCTGAGGATTTTGATAAGTTTCTTGCATATGTGGATGAGGCTATATTCGAACCAGAATTGAGAGAAGTATCTTTACAGAAGGAGAAACGACGAGTGATCCAGGAAATATCTCAAAAGCTCGCAAATCCGGCGATCGATGCGTGGAAACAGTACTTAGAAAAAATATATGGAGAAGGTTCTCCTCATGTAGAACTTAACATTCGCGGTAACCTAGGCAGTGCAGAAAGTGTAAAGAGCTTCACAGTAGACGATTTAGAGCAGTTACATGATCGCGAATACCACACTGGCAACCTTG
>CAYWOP010000107.1:0-3418 GCA_964459935.1 uncultured Methanosarcinales archaeon
GATAGCTTTAGTGGAGCAGTGGGGTTTCACCATACAGCGAACGAGCCATGACGCTCTCACCGTACGGATAGCACACGGAACGTACGAGTTCCGACCCGTAGCGTTGGTGCGGAAGAGCCGGGACTCCTTGGTGATACTCGGAGAGGGATTGAACGGTGATGATGTCATCCTCCGATTCAGTGAGAGCGGGGACTGTGATATCACCGAGAGCAATCACATCGCGAAGCGATGATACAAGAGCTACTGACCCGATTGCGCGACCGGGGCTTCGATGTGGTGCGGTGCGGACACGGATACCTGCGGTTATCCGAAAAGGACATAGCGGATTTCAAACCGGAGGAAGAACCGACCGTGACAAGCGATTACGTACAGATACGGGCACGGGACGAGCACCATACACCGTTATTGCTGAAGCTCTACAAAGACGGGCGGTGCGAAGTGATGCGCGACGCGGCGATACGGTTCAAGCAGGACAAAAAGGAGGAACGCATCCCGCTCAGGTGAAGTCGTCCAAGTCCGTCACGGGATCGATCAGTCCAGGATAGTCGTTCACAGGATCGTTCACTGCCGTGCCAACTGCATGGGACCTGAGCGTGATATCCGTATCGGTGAAGTGATCGATCTCCCCTCCTTGGAGCCAATTGCGTGTGTCTTCAGAACGCAGGAGGACGGGCATGCGATCGTGCACAGGGGAGACGTCATCGTTCGCGTCCTGCGTCATGATAGTATACGAGCGTATAGACGTGTCGTTATCACCCCAGATATTCCATAGCCCTGCGAACGCGAACACGGCTGTCCCTTCGGGATGGAACCAGTACGGCGTACCATCGTTCCATTCGTAAAACCCGGTGGCGGGGACCGCACACCGCTGTGACGTGTACGCTTTCTTGAACGAGGGCTTGTCCTGCACGGTTTCGCTACGAGCGTTGATGAAACCCTCGTCGGGTTCGTCCTTCCACGACGGGAGCAAGCCCCAACGGGCCATGGTGACGTGATCGTCCTCCGCGTCCAGTATCACCGGGAGTTCCTGCTGCGGCGCAGCGTTGAACCGTTCCCGATACTCCCCAGGAACGTCCACGTCAAACGCTTCCCGGATGTCCGCCGCAGAGACAGTGATGCCGTACCGACCGCACATACTGCAGAACGACGTTTACAGGGTTAAAAAGATGGTGTATCATGGCTGTTTGAACTGTTTTTCTCCTCTAAAGCCTCCGTACGTAGAAGCTCACATGGCAGATGTTCGTAGTCTCCGGAACGCAAAAGCCCTTAAACCATTCTTCCTTATTCCTACCATGGTAGTCGACAAGCCGTGGGGAACGTACGAAGTACTGCTCGATGAAGAACGATACCACCTCAAACGCTTGACAGTGAACCCAGGCGAAATGACGAGCCTGCAGAGCCACGATCACAGGCAGGAGCACTGGGTCATCGTCAACGGAGAAGGAACGATAGTTCTCGCCGATGAAGAGAAACCGGTAACGTACGGAGACCACATCCACGTCAAGACAGGGCAGAAACACAGGATACAGAACAACGGCGAGAACGACCTAGTGCTGATAGAAGTATGGACCGGCGAAGCAATGGACGAAAACGATATAGAACGGTTCGCCGATGCGTACGGCAGAATAGAGTAGGCATGTTCTCTGGTGTCAAACACGTACCTCTTCAGCGATCGTTATGAATGTAAATCTACAGGTCGAGATAAAACGCCCGGACTGGGATTCGAACCCAGGATCCCCATTATCGGGGCGGGATTAGCAGTCCCGTGCAATACCGCTATGCGATCCGGGCACATGAAAATTGAGAGTTCGCTCGTTTAAATTACTTACTCCACGACCAGGTTTAAATACGTGCATCACCCCTATAGCTGCATGCGCAAAGCAGCACTCCTCGTCCTCCTGCTCGCAACGCTCACCGCAGCGGGTCCGCTCGATTCCAGCCAGCACCGCCTCAACGCCTCCCTGTCCAACACCGTAATAATACAACCACAAGTACCGAATTACGAAGTGGTCACCGTCGAGGCCCGCCTGTCCTGGTATCCCAGGGGATCATATAGACAAGAACTCCACGAACTCACGTTCACACCGGAGGCAGAGACCGACGACGGGGACAAACTGTTCCGCTGGGACCGTCCAGTACAGAAAGAACTCGACCTCGGCTTCACCAGCACACTCACCAGTACAGACGCGCAATATCCCGTCAAGGACGACCACGCCTACCCCGTCACACCGCCCCAGAAGTATAGGAAGTACCTCCGATCGCAAGAGATAACGAACGTGAACGACGATATCAGGCGACACGCCGCTGTAATCACGCACGACGCGGACACCGTGTACGAGGCAGCGACGCAACTCGCGTACTGGGTAGAGCAGAACATCAACTACTCCCTCACCACGCTCACGGAAGAAGCGAGCAAACCCTCATCATGGGTGCTGAGAGAAGGACGGGGTGTGTGCGACGAACTCACCAGCCTGTTCATCAGCATGGCTAGGAGTCAGGGCATACCCGCGCGGTTCGCCTACGGCCACGCCTACACGAATATCCAGGAACAGTGGGGCCCGCACGGGTGGGCCGAAGTCTACATTCCTGATGAAGGCTGGGTACCGTTCGATCCCACGTACGGCCTGTACGGACAGCTCACGGGGACGCATATCAAGATGGGTGACTCGCTCGACGCGAACAAGCCCACGATACGGTACCGCAGTCGGGCACGCGACGCGACGCTCAGGAACGGTCCTGTGGAGATGAACGTGGATTCTATCACGGCTCGCAACCGGTCACCCGGCCTCTCAGTCGAAGTGTCTCCCCGCCTACAGACCATCGGTCTCAACGGGTCCAACGTGATCGAAGCGACCATCGTCAACCAGGAACCGATATACAAGGCGGTCAAGGCGCGACTCATCGCACCTCAACGGTTCTCCGATCGGTCACAAGCCTTGGTGCTCGGGCCGAATGAAGAACGCACCGTATCCTGGCAGCTCAACAGTACCGACCTGCGACCGGGCTACAGCTACCGCTTCCCCGTCCAGGTGCGAGCAGGGAAAGCTTCCGCCTCCACATCGTTCGACGCAGAGCAAGGCGCTCCGTCCACAACCCTCGCTCCAACGAACACAACGCTACCGGAGCCCACCTTGGAGTGCACAGCGCGACCAGGAGAAGTCCTGGTGAACCAGTCCACGACGATCACGTGCAACGCATCCATCGGGTACTGTCGGAACTGCACACGCACCCGTTCGTTCCAAAAAACGGGGATGCACCGCGTCCAGATACAAGGATTCACAGGACGCAAAAACGCGACCGGAAGCGCAATGGTATCCGTGGTGGACACGCCCGATATCGACACGGTACTCGATGCTCCGACGAGCGCAAACGTCAACGGACAAACCATCATCAACGTGAACATAACACCGACGTCACT
>CAYWOP010000108.1:0-3331 GCA_964459935.1 uncultured Methanosarcinales archaeon
GGCGATGACGCTCGCCCCTGCGACGAGCTCCATCGCCCCGACGTCCGTCGTGCGTTCGCCGAGGGAGCCGCGGTCGATGATCTCCGCGCGGACCGGGAACTCTTCTTGGGGATGGAGCATGACGCCGACCGTGAAGCTCTCCACGCCCCACTCGTCGCGCAGCGTGCTCACGCCGTGGTACAGGGCGGATGCGAAGGACCGATCGAGGCGGTCGTGGAGCACGACGAGTCCCTTCTCCTTCCGTGGGGTGAGGGTGGCGTAGAGCGGTACGCCCTCGACCCGGGTGGCCAGGCCGAGCGCATCGTGCACGCGGAACTCGTCCCTGAAGTAATCTGCTCCATGCAGGTCCTTGTATTCCTGCCGTACCGCTTCGAACTCCTGCACGCGGGAGTACGGTGTCTTTGAAGAAAGGAGTTGCATGTGGCCGTGGACGATGCTGGCGGCGCTCTTCCACAGGCAGTGCCAGAGGAGGAACTCGTGCCGTCCCTCCGCCTGTATGAACCACTGCTTCGCAGTGCCGATGTAATCCTGCACTTCTTCTTCTGTAAAGGAGAGCGGGTCGTGGTCCTCAAATATAACAAGTCCGTGCTTTGCGTCGTACTTCGCCACGTTGCTCGCGGTGATGCAGTGCTCGCCCTCGACGCGGCCGAACGGGTCGGCCGGCGTTTGCTCTTTGGGATTGCAGAACGGCCCGCCTTGGGATTCCTCGATGACCTGTCGCGCCTCTGATTCTTCGTCCACTTTGGGCCTGCTGGAGCGGAGTTCGTTGTAGAAGCTCTCGTCTCCGGTGAAGCTGTTCTTCACGCGGATGATCGTCTGCTCGGAAACGTCCGTGTCGAACTGCTCGTCCGCCCAGTCCTCCATGGTACTTGGAAGATTAAGTTCGCCCTGGCGCGTGTCGACGTGGAACAGTCGGTTGCAGAGCTGCTGCATCTCGTGGTCCAGGCCGTCGATGATCGCGGGCAAGGCAGTTATCGCTGGCATACGTGGTATCTTCCGGACGTGTGTATATAAACTTTGGCGGAGCCCGCATTTTCTTTACCATATAGAAAAGAAGAGATGCTGGGTCATACTTTATAAATTATCTCGGCGTCACACCATCCATGCCGGAGATCACATCACGGGAGCGTCGCAAGGTACGGAAGTTCGTCGATCACCTCAACTCGATCAGAGGGAGAAATACGGAGCTCGTCTCCGTCTACGTCCCCGCAGGCTACCAATTACATAATATCATCCAGCACCTGCAGGAGGAGCAGAGTACCGCGCAGAACATCAAGTCCAAACGGACCCGGGAGAACGTGAAGAGCGCGCTCGACCGCATGATCAGACATCTGAAAGTGGTGGGGGATACCCCGGAGAACGGCCTGGCAGTGTTCGCCGGGAACGTGAGTGAACGTGAGGGCGAGCAAGACGTCGAGGTGTGGAGCCTGGAGCCGCCGGTCCCCATCGACCAACGGCTCTACCGGTGCGACAAGGAATTCGTCACGGAACCGCTCGAGCAGATCGCCTCCGACAAAAACGTCTACGGCATGATCGTCATCGACAAACGCGAAGCCGACATCGCACTCTTGAATGGCAAGAACATCACACACCTCAGCAAATCCACCAGCAACGTGCCGGGTAAGACCCGTGCCGGAGGACAGAGTGCACAACGGTTCGCACGGATCAGGGAGGAAGCAGCGAAGAAGTTCTTCCGCCGCGTCGCCGAGAAAGTGAAGAAAAGCTTCCATAACAGAGAAGATATCAAGGGCATACTCATCGGCGGGCCCGGAACAACGAAAGATAAATTTCTGGAACAGGGCAACTTGCCGCAGGACGTCAAGGAGAAGGTCATCGCCACGAAGGACCTGAGCTACACGGGCGAGTTCGGTTTAGAGGAATTACTGGAGAAGTGCGAGGACGTCCTCGCGAAAGAAGCCGTCGTGGAAGAGAAACAAGCGATGCAAGAGTTCTTCAAGCTGCTCAAGAAAGAACCTGCGAAGGTGGATTACGGAGAGGAGTCCGTGATGGAAACGCTGAAGATGGGCGCCGTCGACACCCTATTGTTATCGGAAGAGCTCAATGACGAGACCATACAGGAGTTCGAAGAAGAAGCGCAGCAGGTCGGTACCGATATCCAGTTAATCAGCGATGATACAAGAGAAGGGAAACAGCTGAACGACATGGGCAAAGTCGCCGCTGTGCTGCGCTACGCGATGAACTACTAGAAAAGGAATACGAAGGACTAAAATTTTATAATTTCGAATCTCCTTTCCGGGTCTATGGAACGAATATGGGAAGAACTTGATAACTACGTCATACTTGACTACAAACCAGGAGCTAACCAGTTCATACTAAAAGACGCGAGCTCTCGGAACGCTGACCGACGTAAAGGAGAGGAGGTATTGCCCTCGAGAATGGTTCATGAAGGGTATGAAACTGTCATAAAGGGAAGCGAAAAAGTTGTACGCGTTAACGCCTCACGGAGTAATCCTCGAACCGGACGCCGACCCACTTATTTGCGAGGGAAAACCACGCACATCGGAGAAGTCGTCGAAAGTGCGGAAGACGAATTTGAAGGACGATTCGACGACCGTGATCTTCTTACCGCCCTCTGTAGAAATATAACAGTACACCTTCGACCCTCCAAACACTACAAATAAATCTGGAGTAACTTGTTCTCGGCAAACTATTAATTTTAGGAGTAGAGCTAGAGACAAGGACATGCAAACCTTCTATTGTTCCCAGACTAATCGGAACACCTCTCCAATAAAGCGGGAGTGCACGCTGGTCACAATATATATAAAACCCGTTGCAGTCCCCCAGGGTATGGTAATAGAGCACAAGGAAGCTACCAGCATCAAAGAAGGAGACGTCATCGTCATCGACGATGAAGCGTGCAAGGTCAAGAGCGTCTCCACGAGCCGACCGGGTAAGCACGGCCACGCCAAGGTCCGCGTCGAAGCCGTGGGCATGCTCGATGACAAGAAGCGACAGACGGTCATGCCCGGCGACGAGGACGTGGAAGTCCCGATCATCGACAAACGCAACGCGCAAGTGCTCAGCGTCTCCGGCGACAGCGTCCAGGTCATGGACATGGAGAACTACGAGAACTTCGACCTGGACGTCCCCGACGATTTTGATGAAGACGTGAACGAGGGCGACGAAGTGCTCTACTGGGTCATCCTCGGTACCAAAGTGCTCAAACAGGTGAAATGATGGCGAAGTTCAAAGCAGCGGAAGCACGGTTGTTCCGACGCATGTTCGTCTGCAAGGACTGTCACAGCAAGATCCGCGCGGACAACCTGGACGTGACACAGGGCAAGATCAAATGCCGTAACTGCAACAGTCG
>CAYWOP010000109.1:0-3290 GCA_964459935.1 uncultured Methanosarcinales archaeon
ACGAGTCTCCGAGGTACTGAAGGGAGAGCAGCGCAACCGTTTCATCGGCGGTCTCTTCATCGTGCTCGCCGCCGCGACGCTGCTACACGCGGCGCTGTGACCGTGGACCCGGACACCGACACCTTGGGGCCGGATAATCTTCGGTACGACTTGCCCCTCTCATCGTGGTCCTCTGGTTGTGTAATGCGCTTGTCCTCTTCACACGACGGTCCTGCTCCTACCTCGGACAGCGGAGCGGGCAGAAGAAGGTTGCGCAAGCGTGCATTAGATAGAATCCGATTCTAAGACGAACGTCCAAAATGCCCAGATACCACCGCCGAACAGCCCGAGTATGATGATGATTGGTATCCACGAGCCTCCTCCGGTTGCTTGGCTCTGCGACGTTCCGTGGTATGCGAGCGCAGCTGAGCTCGCCACTACCGCAGGTAGTACATGATTCAGTTGCATATGGCCATCTGAGCTTATCAGATTTTTATACCCTCGCTTTGAAAATCAATGCCGTCTACATACACGCGTATCGTTTATCACAGCGTATGGCAATCCAGGACCACTACCGTATCGGCGACTTGTACAACACTGCTCTCATGAACACAGATGCGAGCCATTGAATGTACATCACCGATTTGACAGTATCCACGTCTTTACCGGTACAGCTCCGTGTCCGGGTGGAAGGCGTACCATGCGAACCAGAACGACCGCTCCGCTGCGACGCGCTCTCCCGTATCCGTCCTGGTGATGGTCACGCCGTCTTCCTTCTCGATGCGTAACGTGACGTTCCCAACGGTGTCCGTGAACGACCCGTTGATGCGATCCTCCGGGTACGCTTTGAACGCCCCGTTCAGACCGACGCCGTGCACGACGGTCTTCGGATGGATACTGTTATCCTCGTTCTCCACGGGGAAGAACAGGTTGCTGTCGTTGTAGTATGAGCCGTACGGGTCCTCGCCGTAGTCCCGCATGTACCCGGTGTTCCTGTTCAGTACCTTGGCATCCGGGTTGCCTTCCTTCCAGCCCCCCCACGTTACGGTGTCGATGGGGACCGGGTCGAGGGTGACGCCTGCGTGTTTCCCCACGATGCCGACGCCGTCGATCTGGCTCCAGTACGTCTCCGTGAGGCGGTCATACATGACGAGGTTGGAGTTGTAGAGCTTGCCGGAGACGCCGAACTCCACGGTCTGGTTTTCTAGAACGCGTTTGTACGCGATGCCGGAGCCGCAGAGCGGGCAGTACGTTACAGCGACCGGCTCGCCGCCGATCTTGTCGTTGACGATCTCGTGCCATACCAGTATCTGCAACGGGTACGCCTTGGTCGCACCGTTTCGCTCGACGGCCAAGACTTGCTCATTGTCGGCGATCCACTCGTCCGCTTCGGCAACCGTCGAGAACTGCGGATCGTCGATGCTCGGGATGCCGTCTTTCGGTGGTCCGCCGTCGCGGAGCTTTTCAGGATCCACGATGAACGACTGTCCGTTCCGGGTCCGCACCTCACGTTCCTGCAAGCTGAGGAATCCATCAGTGGCGTTCTGCATTCCATCCACTAAGGAAGCGTTACGCTCCGTCCCTGTAGTGTCCGGCTGGCACGCGACTAGCAGTACTACGAAAACAAGCATAGAGAGTCGTTTCATAGTTCACCTCGCACAGCTAATCCAGTGAAGAGTACCAGTAACGCTCCGAGTACGGAGAGCGGTATGTGTGGGCTCTGTACCCCTACCAGCAAGGCCAGCACCGCCGTGCCGGTGATGTGGAACTGCAGGGCGTACGGTGCGTCGTCGACGTGTCCCAGTGCTCCCGCCAGGACGAGCGCGCATCCGACAAGCAGCAGGAGATAGGACCAACCGGCCACGTCCGTAGAGAACCAAACACCTACGGTGACCGCTGCTGTCGTCCCAGCTAATACTGCGTATTTCATATGACGTTGAACACCACGATGAGGTAGTAGAGTGATACTGCGAGCATCACGGTCCCTGTTGTTACGTCGATCGTTCGTTTGTACCGTGTGAGGTACGAGATGAACGTGTTGCTCTGCTCTCCGGCGATGGCGAGGGCGAAAAGCGGGAGTCCGAGTCCGATACCGAAGGTGAGGAACTGGAGAAACGTGGTCGCGAACGTTGTCGAGAGGAGTCCGAAGCTGAACAGTGCGGTAATCATCCCGGGGTTACACGGGAGAGCGATGCCGCCGAAGAACATACCGAAGAGGAACGCTTCGGACCGTGTTCCACCGACGCGTGGAGCGTCGATGCTCGGGAGGACGGTGGCGAAGTCGAACCCGACGATCAGGAGCACGCTGACCAGTACGAGTATGGTGAACATGATAGGGGAGACGATACCGATGACCTCGGTGAGGGACGCTTTCAGGCCATAAGTGAAGACGAGCCCGACGAGGAACATCGCCGTGATCACCCCGGTCATGACGATGGCGCCGAGCGTGGCTGGATTCGTCTCTTCATCGGTCCTGGCGAGGTAGGCGATGAATCCCGGATACAAGGGGAGCACGCACGCCGCGGTGACCGGCGTTGCCAGGCCGAGGGTGAACGCGGTGACGAGTTCTCCGAGCATCACGCACACCTGGTATCGATCTGTTCCCGTAACTCATCAGTTGTCTTCAGGCCCGAGGGGAGGAGCGTGGCGTTCCCGTCGCAGATGAGGATGACCGGGGAAGAGGGTGCGTGGACGACCCCTGTCCCGAACTCATCAATCAGAGCTCGTGTCATATTCTTCGGAGCCAGGGCGAAGCGGTGGACAAATCCGTTTTTCTGTACGTGCTCCCGAACCGTCTTCCTGTTCGCATTGGGATCGGTGTTCAGTGAGACGTGCGTGCCCACGTCGAGCTTGCTCATCTGACGCTGTTGCTTCGTGCAGGCCGGGCACCACACGGCGAAGCTCTCGACCAGGACGGGACGTTCCAGTTCTGATATCGTGAACGTTTTGTCCGTAGTCACGCCGACGAGTTCCGTACTCTTCCATCCGCCATCGGAAGGATTCGTGGTTTGAGAGCACGCGAGCACCAGGAGCGTGGTGAAGAGTATGAGTCGTCGCATATGTACCGAAATGCCGCGAAAGTTTTTATTGTCATTGTTTAACCCGCCGCTTGACTCGATGATGGTACGCGCTACTAGGGATCGCTTACCAGTTCCGATACGCCAAATTGTGAGCTGTATGAATCGGCCTGGTACCTACGTTTAGAGCATGTAGGTGATATCGGACGTAGCGGTGGGATACGCCCACGGTGTACGTGTGAGTTCCTCTGCTGTGATACCGAAACGTATCGCTGCGGCGAAGACGTTGATGAC
>CAYWOP010000110.1:0-3256 GCA_964459935.1 uncultured Methanosarcinales archaeon
ATGGCGGTGGTGTACGGTTCTGAACCGCCCCCGTTGCTGTACGTGACCGGTGCGGAGATGTTCGTCGAGCCAAAGGCTATCTCAGTCGTGTTCCGGTATGTGTTACCGGCTCCGACGATCTCACTGTCATTGATGCCGAGGTATGTGTTCACCTGGTCCGTGGTTCCTGCGGTGACGCTGCTGAGGTCGAGTTCGGATTCGGGTTTGAAACTTGCGTACACTTCTGATTCGTCCTCAATACAGCTGTAGATCAGGTTTTCTTCCTCGATCGTGTTCTCCTGGAGGTTCACGCTCTGCGTGGAGTCGTTGATACTCGACTCTTCGATGGCGACCCCGATGATGCCGCTGTAGTAGTTGGGGTCCTGGGTGAACTGCAGTCCTACTTCGGTCACGGTGCCCGCGGGTTGTTGGAGAGAAACGTAGCCGATGTACGTGGCCGTGCTGACGAGTGCGATCACCGCTCCTAGTATCAGCACAGTGAGCATCCACGTGTCCGGTTCGTACGTCTTCATGTGAACTCCGTCGCGAGGGACTGTACCTGGTCGTAGATCTTCTTCTTATGTTCCTGGTCGAGTTTGCGATACGTGGCTTTGAGCTTGGCGTAAAGCTCCGCGGCGTGTTTGCGATCCCCGTCTTCGAGGTTGTCTTTGATCTTCGCTGTGAGGTCGTGGGCGAATGCCACGTCCATCCTGTTGACGAGCTCCTCGATGCGGGGTCGGAGGTCGTCACGTTGTTCGGGAGTGAGTTCGCGGTAGGTCAGTCGGATCTCGCGGTAGAGCATGGACGCTTTGCTGTACTGCTCCGCGTCCAGGTTGTCGAGCGCGTCGTTGATGAGGAGGCGTACTTTGTGGTACTGGTCGTCGTCTCCCGATTTGAATTTCGGTAGTGAGAGGTTCAGCTCGTTGGCGACGTACACCGCTGTGAGTAGTATGACCAGGATGCCGAGATACATGGTCCGGTTTGACACGTCTGCGGGGAGGCCGATGACGGAGCTCGTCGGCGTGGGCGGTTCGAACTCTTCCTTCACGAGCACGGTCCTGGCGTCCCGTATTTTCTCCAAGGACACTTGGTCTTTCACGTAGTATCGGAGTCGGACCGTATTTTCTACAGGGAAGCCGAGTACGGGGTCTTCCTGTACGACTTCGTGCTCTGTCTGCACTGTGAGTTCGCTTGTGTCTTGCGCGATCGCTTTCGGGATGTGTTCCTGAAGGTTGTACTCGTCAGTTGCGTTCTTGACTTCCACACGTTTCTCCACCGTGGTGATCTGCTGTGTCTGCCCGTTCATCATGGTGAGTTCTACCTGGGCGACGTCGGTGGAGACGACGGTCCTTCGTTGGAGTCGCTCGAGGCGTTCCGTTAGCGTCTCCGGTGCCAGCGGTGAATCGGTGATGTTCTTGTACCGCTCGGCTATGCGTGATAGGTCTGTGATGTCGCTGACGTAGCTTTTTTGCTCGACTACGGTGAGGTTGGCGACGGTCTCGTTGAAGGCGGTGCGTGCCTTCCTCGTGAGGTTGTTTCGCTGTGATCGCTGCTCCGCTTCGGATATCCTGCGGTACTGGAGGTCGTGGATGTCCCGTTCGATGCGTCGTAGCTGTTCGATCGTTTCTTTCGCTCCTTCTTTGAATCCGAACGCTTTGCTGATGCTCCGCGCTTCGGTCGAGAGTGTTCCGTAGTTCTCCACTGCGTCTGTGAGCGGGTCGATGAACGGTTCGGTATCGTACTCATAGAGACTGTCGTTGGACTCGTCGGTCTGCGTATCGGTTGTTGATACCTGCTCGTCCGAGCCGTTCACGGTGAGGGTTCTCGTTCCTGAGCTGATGTCGTTGCAGGTAACGTTCCACTCGTAGCTGCCATCGGTGAGGTTTCGTGCTACGGTGTTCTCGGAGGTGGTCGTGGAGTACGTTTCGGGACCGTTTACGGAGAGGTTACATTCGTCCGCGTCTGTGGTGAAGCTGAAGTTTGTTGTTCCGGGTTGTACGGTAGCACCTTCTGGTGGTGTTGTGAGGGTCACGTTGGGTCGTGGCGAGTCGCGGGTGAGGGAGATGTTGATAGTTTGAGATGTGTTTATCGTGAACGTGGTTTCCAGTAGTTGGTATCCTGGCTGGAATGCTGTAAGTGTGCGGGTCCCCTCGAGGGGGCGGAGTGTGGTCGTACCGTCGCTTCCGGTGGTGGCTGAGTCGGTCTCGAAGTCTATCGTAGTATTGGACAGGGGCTCTCCGGTGCGGTCGTCCGTTACACCGACTGTAACCGGGTACGACTGTTCCACGGTAAAGCTGATATTCTTCGCTTTGGTGTTGCCAGCGGTGTCTGTTGCTGTGATGCGGAGCGTTCGGGTTCCTGCATTGCTGTAGGTCTGGCCGATGGTCTTGTTCTGTATTTTCGTTCCATCGTCGAGCGTCCACGTGTAATTATATGTACCGACGCCGCCCTCCGCCGTTGCGGTGAGCGTGATCGGGCGTTGCGTCGCGATGAGCTCGGGTCGTTCGACCGAGAGTTGAAGCGTGTTGTTCACGGTGTAGTTGGTGCGTCGGCGTTCGGTGACGTTGCCGTAGGAGAAGATACTGTCGATGATGTACGTGCCGGTTCGGTTCCCGCTTGGGAGTGTTTCGGTGAGAGGGTATTCTTTTTCGCTGGGGATGGAGCGGTAGCACGAAACGAAGCTGTCCTCTTCGTACGGGCAGAGTTCGATGGTGAGGTTTGTCCCGTTGGGCGCGTCTGCGCGGTACTCTACGTTGGTCTGTGGCGCGTACGAGTCCTGGTCGATGGATGCGTTGAACGCTGGTCGCCAATCCATGCCGAGGATCGCGGATGTGCGTCCGGTATTGCCTGCGGGGTCCGTACAAGTGACCGTTGTGTTGTGTTCGCCCGGTGGGAGGCTGGGGAGCGTGACGTTCTGTTGTATGCCCGGTTTAGTCTTGGTGGTATCAAGGGTGGTCGAGTCCACTGCGACCGTGCAGTTCACCGTCGTGGCGTTGTCCATCGGTGTATAGCTAAGCGTGTCGCCTGGTCGTTTACCCCTGGTGTCGTCCAGCGTGATGCTCGGTGCGCCGGTGTCGATGGTGAACCGTCTGGTCTCTGATGTTTCGGTCGTGTTGGCGCTGCATGTGACGTTCCACGGGTGCGTCCCCGTGTCGATATTGCGTACGGTTACGTCGTTGAGTCCGTCGGTGGCGTTGTCCGGGAACGTGTTGGGCCCGACGGTGACCGTGCAGGACGCGTTGTTGTCATGGTAGTAGCTGAACGTGATGTTCGTGGT
>CAYWOP010000111.1:0-2917 GCA_964459935.1 uncultured Methanosarcinales archaeon
CTCCGCATATATGATGATGCAGACGAACTGCCTTGTGACACCTGCAGAGATACCGGGTTTCAGACAGACCAGTTACAGCTGAGCCAAGTCGGTGTAGATTACTGGGACGGTCGGAGGAGATCCGATGAGGAGTACATCGAGCTTGGCAACCTCTCACGTGAGAACTCCACAATGGCAAGTCTGGCAAAGATGATCGGAAAGTCGTCCAAGCTCCGTCCAGCTGAGCGCGTGGAAGCGGATTCACACTGTACTTACGGGGAACCCTGCACGGTGGTTGCCGACTACCACAGATTACTCTTCGTTTTCAAGGAGCCCGGAGACTGTCCTGGAACACATACCTATGCCATGGAATGTGATCCGGAGTGCTCAAGCCATAGCCAGGAACGATTACTGGAATACTTACTCGCGCGATAACACCTCTGATCGACCTTCTAAACCCCCCGTAGTATAAAAACGGACTGGCCCGACTCAGCATCGTTTCACCGGAGCGCCCGCCGCAGCTCCGATTCGGTCACGGGCTGTAACCACTCTTGGCCGCGCGTCCTGTTCCACACCGGCTTCGTTCCTGGTCCCTTGAAGTTGTAATCGTAGCGCATGATCCGCACGTGCTCCGGCTCGTCGATCGGGACGTGTTCGAACAGCTCATGCACGGTCTCGTCACCCTGGAGCAAGCGGTAGGCTATCTTGAGAAGCCATGGATTCCGCCTAGGCGTGCTCATCGCGGCGAACCAGATCTGCCAGTCGAACCGCGGTTGGTACGGGGCGATGTACGGCAGAGATTCGTTGACAGGGTTCGGGTTGTATTTCAGATCGTACGTCTCCCACTCCGTCTCGCTCGTGATCGTCCGGTCCGTCGTGCCCTGTATGACCAGTTCGGGGCGTTCCGAACCGACACTGCCGAACGCGCCGTATGTATTGACCAGGTTGAGCTTCGTATAGCCCTGGTTCATCGCCTGGTCCTGCGAGACCAGGTTCATCACGGGGTTGATGCTGAGGTACGCGACGAGAAGCACGAGGAGCCAGGTAACGACTATCCTGGTCCAGGACTGCCGCGTCGCTGCCTTACGCTCCTCCACCCGGGTGCGCCACCGCTCCGGCACGTACCCGCGGAGGAACGAGTCGTCGAAGCACGCGATGACCGGGACGATCGTGAGCCAGTTCAAGAATGATAGATTGCCCGTGTAGATCAGGATGGCTTGAAAGGATATCATCAACAGGCCGGCGCCGGTGCGGAGCCACCGCGTGGCGAAAGCGAACCATGGAACAACAACTTCAACGAAGTGGTTCCAGAGCACGCCGAGGCGATGGAACCACTCGGGCAACACGTGTAAGTACCTACTGATGGGATTGGGTATGGGTTGCGTTTCGTAGTGATATCTGAGACAGGTGAGGTCGGTCCAGCACTGATCGCCGCGGAGCTTGATGAGGCCGCTGCCGAGGTGGATGCGGAACGCGAGCCACCGGTACAACCATATGACGGGCGTGGGTACTGCGGTGCGGAACGGTCTCGGGTCGATCAGCGGTACCATAAATATCGCCAGGAAGCCGGTCTCGAGCAGCTGCATCTCCCACCCGTACCCGTACCAGAGCTGGCCGACTTTCGTGAAGGAGAGGTAGAGGAACCAGTTCGTGAACAGTATCGGGATGTTGGCGAATCCCAGTACCAGTAGCAAGGAAAGGAGGACGCCGAGCCACGCGCAGACGGTGAGCATGGTGTCGGAGCTGTTGAGCCAGAAAACGTTCGGGAGTTCCCGAACGTTCTCCAGCATACTTCCTTGCGACCGGTAGTCCAGATAGTCGCTCGCAGGAGTGATCCCGTCGCTCCCGATTAGGGGTCCGAGTTGCCATGTGAGCGAGATGAAGGCTGCGAAGTAGACGAGGCCGAGCAGTCGTAACAGCAGGAACCGTGTGTACCAGTACTCCCCCATCGGTTTGCAGGAGGGAGCTACCGCATTTAAGCGTTATGCAAACCGTTCGACAACCGTGTATTCGGGACCGTCGCTCGTGAGCTCGCTCCGGACGAGTACGAAGCTCTCCGGTGAGAACGTAACTTCTGGAGGCTCGACGCCGGTCGCTTCCTTGAACCGTTCCTTCTCCCACAGGTCGTTGACACGGGCGACGGTGACGTGCGGTGTGAAGGCGTGATCGCGCTCGAACTCTGGGAGTGCATCGTCGAGGTCGGAGACGAGTTCTGCCAGTTTTTCCGAACTATGAAACCCGTACCAGTATACCGAGATGTAGGAATCGCTCGGGAAGTACCCGGTCTCACTCGTGGTGAGCGTGACATCCCGCATCTCGATACCGTCGACCGCCTCGAGCACCTTGTTCACCTCGGTCTCGCCCAGGAACTTCAATGTGATATGCGCCTGTGCAGGAGCGACGAAGGAGAACTCGCCCGTTTTACGCGGGATACGGTCCTGGAGGTCTCCGACAAGTTCTTGCAAGCGTTCTGGTAGTTCGATAGCGAAGAAGAGCCTAGCCAAAGTCCTCACTCGCTTCGTCAGGATCGTATTCCACTTCGAACTTCTCCCCGACGATACGTTCCTTGCCCGTGTCCTCGTCCACTTCGACGACGTCCGTTTCTTCCTCGTTGTCTTCGTGTTCCTCGAGGACTTCTGCAAAGCCGACGTTGTCCAGGACCTTCGTGACGCGGATGGTAACCTTGTCACCCACGTCGGTGCCGGACACGAACAGAACAAAGCCTTGGACCTTAGCGATGCCGTCGCCCTTGTCGCCTTCGGCTTCAACGACGACGTCTAACTCGTCACCTTGAGAAACTGGTGCGTCTTCACTCATTTACTCTTTCACGGTTGAAACAGCACCGACTGTTTATAAAGATTATGCGTCCTCGATGCCCGCGTTGGTGATGTTGAACACTGCCTCGCCCTCGGGCATGCTCGGGCTGTCCACGAGCTTC
>CAYWOP010000111.1:2927-3253 GCA_964459935.1 uncultured Methanosarcinales archaeon
TCGCAACGCGCGTCCCTTTCTTCCCGCGTCGGAGGTAGATGCGGAACGCGCTGTTGTGCGCCACGATATTACCACCGATCGCTTTCGTGGGGTCACCGAAGAACTGGTCGGGGTTGGCCATGACCTGGTTCGTGACGTAGACGCAGAGGTTGTGCTGGTTCGCCATCTTCATCAAGGTGTGCATGTGCTTGTTGAGCTTCTGCTGACGTTCTGCAAGCGTTCCACGCCCGACGAACTCCGCTCTGAAGTGCGCCGTCAACGAGTCGACGACGACGAGCACGACGTTCTCCTCCTTCGCCACGTCCCCGGCTTTCTCCGCGAGCAAC
>CAYWOP010000112.1:0-1664 GCA_964459935.1 uncultured Methanosarcinales archaeon
CTCGTCCCGCTCCCCAGGCCGAACGAGCTCTTCGGTTCGAGGTCTGCGGCGCTGCGGATGATATCCGTCTTCCCCGTGCCCGGGTCGCCGAGCAAGAGCACGTGCGTGCGTTCCTTGCTGAAGAGTTGGAGCAACACGGCTTCCTTCACCGCGTGCATCCCCACGATATGCGGAGCGATCATCTCCTGCACATGCTCACCCGCGTCCTCGCTGAACGCGTCGAACGCTTCACGGCGTTTCCGCCTGTATATCTTGTCGTTCACCTGCTCTACAACGGACGCGTCGCCTTCTAGTATTGGAAAGGATATCTCGATGTCGAACTCCTCCGCGCCCACCGTGTCGTGCTTGAGCGATACGTCGCCCGTCTTGAACAGGTCCTTGATCTCAGCGGCTTGGTTGTCCGTGAGGAACGGCCGTACCGCTTGGAAGGATTCCTTCGCCTCGCCGTAGAGCGGGAGGAGGCGTTGAAACGATTCCTTCAAGTTCATAATGCCTCCTTGACGGATGGCAGTCGGAGATTGTAGGGTTGCTCTTCATTTCTGATGGACTCGAAGGTTCCGAGGAGTGTATCACGGGGTAGATCTGCTTCGGTATGCTTGTGAAACGTATCGAATACTTCAGCTAGTAAATCGGAGAATCGCTCTCGCACCTGTAGTTTTCCGTTCCAACGCTCAGGGGACGTCTCCGTTGTGAATTCATGTCCCACTTTTTCCGAACGCCTCCCTTCGTACAGTATCGTGGCCCACACGTGGTTCTCGTATACGGGGCCGTCCGATTCTCGTTCTCGTTTCTCATAAGAGCTATCAACGCTGACTCCGAGATGGTGATCCTCCAGAATCTCACCAAGGGTGTTGAGATTATACAGATTCGCGTTTCGCAGTTCCCATCCTTCGATAGTACTCTTTCTAAGCCCGTGAGATACTGTGATGTAGTCCTTTGGATTAGGGCGTACTAAGGCTACTTCCATTACTATTCTGTAAGAATTCGCTCTATAAAAATTCTCCGCAACACTTTAATACGTTCTTCACTCCGCGTCGTGTATGGAGAAGGGACAGGTCATCGCCGGGCGGTACGGGGATGTCAAGGTCCGTGAGAAGGCGGATGCGGAGATCGAGCTCGGCGAGTTGCTCGTCGCGGAGAGCGGGGAGACGACGATCCTCCTGCAGGTGTACGACCTGTGCTACGGGAGTCAGATATCGGAGTCGAATCTCGAGCTCATCAGCGGGATGCAGTTGGAGGAACAGGCTGATCTCGACTTCATGGAACCCGACCTGCGGAACTACACCATCGCGTTTCTCAAGAACGTTATCGATATCAAGGACGGCAAAGCGTACACATCGAAGAACCTACCCGACTTTTTCTCCACGGTACGCGCCGTGACGCAGGACGACCTGTCATTCCTGGACGAGCCGGACACTCCGCTGTATCTAGGAAAGATACGCTCCGGGACGAAGGAGATGGACGTGGACGTGCGGTTGGACGGAGAGGAGGTGCTCCGCCACCATACCCTAATTACAGGAACGACGGGGAAGGGAAAGAGTAACCTGATGCAGAACCTGCTCTGGGACATGACCGGACAGGACTACTGCTCCACGCTTGTCCTCGACCCGCACGATGAGTACTACGGACGAGCCGGGAAGGGGTTGAGCGATCATAGCGATGAC
>CAYWOP010000112.1:1674-3249 GCA_964459935.1 uncultured Methanosarcinales archaeon
CACAGTGACGAAGTTCTTTACTATACGTCGCAGGACGTACCGCCTGGCGGTCGGACGCTCGCCATCGATCTCGAACTCCTCCGCCCGCACCACTTCAGCTTCATGCAGCTCTCCCGCGCCCAGTCCGACGCGTTGCACAGTTACTTCAAGCAGTACAAGAAGGACTGGATACCGCACGTGCTCCGCGGCGCCTCCGCTCCGGGCGTGAAGGACGTGACCACGTCGGTACTGCGGAGGAAGCTCTCCCGCGTGCTCGACGTGACAGTATCCGATGAATCGTTTTCCTGCGACGGCGTGTTCCAGCACGGAAGCGGCGGCCAGACCGTCTCCTCGATCAGACAAGCATTAGAAGACGGCACGTCCGTCGTGATAGATACGAGCAATTTTTCTGGACAGGTCGAGCTCCTCGTCGGCTCGCTCATCACGAGCGACGTTTTCAGCAGGTACAAGTATTACAAACGCGAGGGCGAATTAGAGGAGAAGCCCGTGGTGAACGTGGTGCTCGAGGAAGCACCCAGGGTGCTCGGCAAGGAGGTTCTGGAAACGGGTCGGAACGTGTTCAGCACAATCGCTCGTGAAGGACGCAAGTTCAACGTGGGTATCACAGCGATCACCCAACTGCCCTCCCTGATACCGCGTGAAATCCTTGCGAACATGAACACGAAGGTGATCATGGGCACGGAGATGAACACGGAGCGCCAGGCGATCATCGAGTCCGCGGCGCACGACCTCAGCGATGACGACCGGAGCATCGCGAGCTTGGACGTGGGCGAGGCCATCGTTTCCAGTAACTTCGCACAGTTCGCCATACCCTTGTCAATCCCGTACTTCGAGGAGCGCGTGTCCACTGAGGACGAGGCGGAACGGGCGTACGACGGCGTGATGTAAGATTTTCGAATCTCTCGGCACAAATAATATAAATGTACACATACACATATGGTTATATGGCGACGAAGACGATAACGATCCGGGAAGACGTGTACGACAAGCTGAAAGCACTGCAGCGAGCGGATGAGAGCTTCTCCGACCAGCTCGATCGGATCACAGAAACAGACGATATCCTAGAATTAGCAGGTGCATGGAGTGATCTCGATGATGAGGAGATTGAAGCAATGCATGCACGGCGAAGGGAAGCGCGGAGGTCAACCCGTGCAACTCTATGACACATCGCTCCTCGTCGACTTCCTCCACGGGAAAGACGCTGCAGTCGAGCATGTAGAGAACACCAAAGGGGTGACGACAGTCATCAACGCGTTCGAGCTCCTGCGTGGAGCCCACCACACAGGAAGACCAGAACCCGCCAAACAGCTCCTCGAACGACTGGATGTGCTGCCGATAGCGCCTGAACATGCTGCCGAACTCGGCGCCGCACAGCTCCGCGACGGGGACTATCCTGGCGACGCCGACGTGCTCATCGCAGGCACTGCGAAGCGTCACGGAGTAGAAGCAATCGCGACACGAGACAAGCATTTCGCCCGCTTCGACATCAAGATCGCGAACTACTAGATAAATTCTCCGAAATCCCTATAGAGAACCTCTTATTGATATCTTCAAGAGCAAGAACGTTTGGCCTAT
>CAYWOP010000113.1:0-471 GCA_964459935.1 uncultured Methanosarcinales archaeon
CCTGTCAACTACATACGCATCATCACCCCTTTGTATATCAAAACTCACCAGGATCGTATAGTCTCCCCTGCATACGTCGTGGAAGAGATCTCTCCACTGGTTGGGAAATTCCGGGTTGTGCTTCCAGGAGTCTTGCTCTGGCGCAAGCAACGCTTCGCTCACACCTTGATATACCTTATCCGGGAGGTCTCCCCGATCGGTTCGGACGAATCGTCGGTGCGGTTGTAGTCCCGCACCGCGTGAACCTTTGTATAATTTAATGGAGACTGAGCTCGTTCGTATAGTGAAAGGCTTTGGTACCTCCAGAATCACTACCTCCTGACAAGGGGATCTGAAAGACTTCCTTCACACGTTCAAGCTCCATATATAAAGAATAACTGCAACGTTCTTACTAAGGTTCGAGACCGCTGCCGCCGGAGGAAACTGCACTATACGTTCAAATCTGTCACGTTCTAGATAGAGTTCCAGTCC
>CAYWOP010000113.1:481-3239 GCA_964459935.1 uncultured Methanosarcinales archaeon
TGTAAAGCAACGCAACAAGGGTAAAGAATAGATACCTGCCGCCGGAGGGATTTGAACCCTCGGTCCCCACGAGTCACCGATAGTCAGTCATCGCCGTCTGGCTCTTCGCTCATCGTTCATGAGCGTGGTGCTTTAGCCGAGCTAAGCTACGGCGGCTTCATTGTGGAGAGACCGGAACCACTTATAAATTTTAAGGAGGAATTTTTTATACAAGCAACAGCGAAACTAGTGACATGAAGCGGTACCTGTATATAACCGTCCTTCTGCTTTTCATCCCCTTCATATTTGCAACGGGGATCCAGGGCACATTGGACAGCTTCGTCAAGCAGTACAGAAACGATCAGAACCTGTCCATCGTCTATCCAGACAACGGTAGCTACGAGGACTACCTCGCTGCTGCATCGATATCAAGCGGTCTCGCTGGCTACATCAATGAGAGTTACAAGGACTTCCCACCGCTCGTCCCTGCTTCAGAAGCGAATCCGAACAATAACCTGGTGGTTGTCGGTGGTCCATGCAGTAACAAGTTGGCAGAAGAACTGCTCAAAAAGGGCTGTCCTGGTGGAGTAAACAGTGGAGAATCAGTCATCTCCAAGGTAAATAATAACACTGTACTGGTGATGGGGTACAGCGCTGACGACACGAAACGCGCGGTGAACATCATCCAACGGTACAGGGACTTCCCAGCGCTCAAGCCAGAACGTGCAGTGTTCCAGAACTCTGTAACCGTTCGTGAAGCGATCTCCATCATCCAGGAAGAGGAACGTGTGATTGTTCCCGGAGGTCCCGGTGACGTCGAATCGGTGCTTCGGTTAGCTTCAATGCTGAACGTGTCCCCGTCCATACGATACGATGCGGACATCGAGGCGCTTCCGGAGAAACACATCGTAGCAGTTGGCGGCCCGTGCAGCAATGATGTATCCAAACAGCTGCTGGGATCAGGGAGCTGCACACGCTGGGATCTTGAACGTGACGAGGGACTCATCCAAGTCGTACAGAACGACAACTACATAGGCATCGTCATCGCCGGTACTGACCAAAACGGAACCGATACGGCCATCAACAGTGTCGAACACCGTGCGCAGGATCCACGGTTCGGTTCGTCAGCCAGGATCGTCCTGCGGAACGGTCCAACGTTCCGCGCGCTCCTGCGAGCGAACGCTACCGGGGAAGCGGCTGTTGGTAACAATACCCGTGTGATCGCTGGCGGGCCTTGCGGGAACCCGACAGCACAGCGACTCCTGCACGATACAAAATACACATGCGACAACTGGCCACTACACAAGGGCGAGGCGGTCATCCGCACCACTTCGAACGACACGTTGATAGTGGCTGGCACCACGTCTAGTGACACCGAACGAGCACTTGAACAATTACACAGAGCACGTAGCGAGCATCCTCACGAGCGAAGTATGGTTCTTGGAGGGACGGAAGAGCAGTGTTCCGACCTGCTCTGCTACATACAGAGTTTCTTTTCATCAGATACGCGAGGACCTACGAGAACCAGCCCAGATGCGCTCACGGTGAACGAACGCAACCCGGTCAACGAGAACTGTTACGACTGCTTCCTCCGACACCAGAGCAAAGATTACATCAGTGATGTCATACGTATCCTGGCGAAAAAGGATAGCTCAAGTCCGTTCCAAGAAGCGGAACGGCGGTATATCGTAGGGAAGTTAACCGATAACGACGACCTCGTCTGTAGTTCCATCCCGTTCTATAAGGAACACTTGAACCGCAACCTTTCAGAGAAGGATCGCCTTACCGTGTTGGAGAATCTTCTCTTCGTGAGTACTGAATGCCGGCCGGAGGAAGAACAGTACAGATACTTACGGCGCGTTCTTCGATCGCTCGAGGCAACAGGATACACGTGGAAAAAGCCGGTCTACAGACGACTCCTCTCAGACCAGGAGATGGATATAACAGTGAAGGAGGTAGATATCAATCGCTCACTGAACGTCCCACAACATCCGACCTCATTCACGCTCGGCGAGTCATCGTTCACGGTTACCTCAAATGATACGATCGGGGTGCAGGTGGAACGGGCGATACGGGACTGGTATAGCCTCAACATCCAGAACTTTCCCAATGACCCTCCGCGTTACAGAGAAGGAACACCCGTGATAAACTACATGGAGGGGAATATCATGCACCGTATCAGGAATAGGACAGGGGCAGACGCGAAGGCCATCACCAATACGTTAGCGGTGTCGAAGGATACATTTACCGGTACAGAGTGGTATGCGATGGATGAGACGGGAAGATTCCGGTTCGAAGTACTCCCAGATAAGGTGCACTATCCAGCGACCAAATGTGTGAAGAACATCTGCTTGATGGTCGACACGCACGGTATCTCGGCACTCGCAGCCGAGGCTGCGCATGAAGAGTACGATGTGGTCATGGGATGCGGAGACTACCACGGAAAGATGGACGCGGCCTACTACCTGGCGCAGCAGGGTATCAATGTGCTCTATCCCACGGACCGATTCGCCAGCGACATGATAGGTTTCACAGGGCAAGGTATGAGCCTGGGTTCCGCCCCTGTACGATCTATGAACAGCACAGCGGAAGTTGGCAATACACCAGTTACGATCGGTATCGATGAGCCCATCGTGCTTCAGACGACGGAAAGAGGATACCCGGCTCAGTATTACGACGCCCCAGAGAAATACTTCGAACAGCTTGAGCACGTAGCAGACATCAACCTCGACCTAACGACTGTACACACTCCAGATGTAGGACAGACCGGTACGGTCAT
>CAYWOP010000114.1:0-3237 GCA_964459935.1 uncultured Methanosarcinales archaeon
CCGATGCTCGCTTCCCGGAGGTCGTCGCCGCGTTCGTCCAGCAGATACGTGTTCTCCTGTTCGCGGTCTTCGACGAAGCTGACGAGGCTCTGCCGGTCCACGTAGCAGTTCGGGAAGGGCTCGACGCGGTCGTCGCCCTCGCTCTTGTACAGCATGCGTTTGATCAGGCCGATGACGTCCTTCTTGCTGATACTCGCCTCCACACCTTCCGGACCGCTGCGTATCTCGAGATGTTTCGGCGGGTCGGGGGGTCCATATAGAAAGAGGTGCAAGCGCACGTTCGCTCGGTGCGCGTTGCTGACGAAGAAGCTCATGATGACAACGTGGGAGACGATATCCATGCGCCCCGCGTCCATCAGGTCGTCAAAATTACCTGTAGTGACGGCGCTACTGCTGAAGTATGCGAACTCGCGCATTATGGTATCGTGGCGGTGATCGTGGAGTTCTTACGGATGTTCTCACCCTGGAGCTGTGTGGTGAATACGCCCTCCAATGTGACGCGGTCGCCACTCGACGCTCCCGCAACATACGTGGAACCGTCTTCGCTCACGGCTTGGATGCTAGTTTCACCGCTCGCGACCGATTCCATCCGCACATCTTGCCAGGCCTGGATGTCGCCGAAGTTCTGACTGCTGATACTTACAATGGTGAGGTCAGAGAAGAGCAGGACATCGTTCTCTTTCCCGTTCTCCACACGGACCTGGATATTGTCGATCTGTGTCCGGTTGGACGTGTCGAACACCACGTCCGTGATCTCCACGTCGACCTCACCGCTGAGCTCTTCGGTCTCCGAGGTATCCGTATCATCAGTAGTGTCCGTGGTGTCATCAGTACCGTCGGTGCTATCTGTGTTATCCGTCGTGTCTCCGGCATCGGTCTGGCTGTCGGTTGCGTTGTCGGTATCCGGTGAGTCAGTCGTGTCCTGTGTACCGTTTGCGGTCGATGAATCGTTACCACTTGCTTCTTGCGGTGACGCTCCCGTGTCTGTTGGCTCCGCACCCGGTGTTTGATCGCCTGACGTTCCCGTCAGCACGTCGCCGAAGGCGAAGAACGCGAGAACCAGGATGATGAGGATGAAGATGGTGCGCTCGATCGCCCGGTCACTCACCGTGATATGTATCTGTCCCATACTACCTGTCCAGCACGCAGCACTTTATAAACATTACTCCTTGTCGAACTCTCTGGTAAGTTCCTCAAGCATCTCCTCGGTCTTCTCCGCCTCGGAGCTCTCCTCGTCTCGCTCTTCGGACGAATCCTGGTCGTCTACAGTCTCACTAGTTATCTTTTCGGGCTCGCTCGTCGTTTCCTCCTCAGGTGCGGGGATGTCCAGGTCGAGATCGCCCGGTTCCGGTTCGTCGCCCCATTGGATGGAGATAAGACCGTCGCTGGCGCTGCGATCCTTGTCCTCCATGTAGTCGTCATCGAGGGCGAGTTCGATCGCCGCCTCGCGGCACCGCTCCAGGAACGCTCCTGGGTTCCCGTCAGAGTCTGCTATGAGTTCGTCGAGCGCGTCTTCTTCGAAGGGGAAGATCCCGGTCCGTCCGTAGAAGCTCACGCGTCGCTCGACCAGCGTGTGGAGCGCCTCATCCGAGAGACCCTCGAGTTCGAGCGAGAACGATTCTTCAGTGATGCTCGTTCGTTCCGTCCCGGCGGTGACGAGCTGCACGGACAGATCGTTATCGAAGAAGTACGTGAAGAGGTCGTGGTAGCGCTGCGGTAGTGAGCTGACGTTGTCGACGAGTATCAGCAGTTGCCCGTCGAGGCGTTGATAGATGAACTTCCCGACCTCGCCTAACCGCACCTGGGTGTGGCGTCGCAACAAGCGGTCAGGAACGCTGAGCACCGGTGCGATGAGTCCTTCGATGAGGTCCCGCTCTGTCTTCACTTCGGCAGCGTCGAGGTACGTCACGAGCACTTCTTGCGAGGCGTGGCGGCGGAGCCAGTGGAGCAGCATCGTCTTCCCCGCACCCGGATCGCCGACGATAGTACCGAAGTCGTCCTGTTCCAGGACGAACTTGTTCAGCGTGCGGCGTTCCTCCTCGTACCCGGCGTAGGTGGCTTTGACATCGTCCGGGATTTCCGTGTGGAACGGGTTCTCGCGGAAGCCGAGCTTGTCGGTCCAGTCGAAGACGAAATCCTCACCCATGTTCACATGCCACCAGTCTCAGTTTAAAAAGTTGTTCACCTGGTCTCCACCCGGTTCGCCACCACTTGCTTCTCCCCCTCGTACGTGTCGACCTCACCGCGCACCACGACGGTCGCTCCTTCCGCCAGGGTGGCCCGGTCGTAGACGACGACAGGCGTGCGTTGCTCGAGCTTGAACAGCGTTATATTGCCAACGTGGCGCAGGTCGCGCACGCTTCCGTCGATGCGCACCGTACTGTAATCATCCATGCACTGGATCTCGCTCGGCAGTGCCGACGGCGGAGAACTGTACAGGTACGACAGGGTCACCCCGGCGACGCCCACGCAGGCCGTTATGAGAGCGAGGAGTTGCAGCGAGGACTCGTCCATACTCTTCCGTGATGCCCGCGAAGCTTTAATCGTAGCGTCGCATGCGACGGAACACTTCCGAAGCTTTAAATACATCCGCGGCGTCGCACAGCGTGATGTCCCTGGACTTCGAGACCACTGCGGAGATAGACGTTTCTAACCAACTCATCGATCAGGTCATCGGCCAGGAAGAAGCGGTCGAGGTCATCAAGAAGGCGAGCGAGCAACGCCGACACGTCCTTCTGATCGGAGAACCGGGTACAGGAAAGAGCATGCTCGGGAAAGCACTGGCCGAGCTCCTCCCGCAGGAAGATCTCGTTGATATCCTCGCATATCCGAATCCCAACGACGAGAACAAACCGTTGATGCGCACCCTCCCGGCGGGCGAAGGCCGGGAGATCGTGAACGAGGCGAAGGCGCAGGAGAACCAGATGTTCAAGCACCAGAACATACTGATACTCGGCCTCGCCATCATCGCGATGCTCGTGCCGTGGTGGATACTCAACCAGTACACGGACAAGCTAGGAAATACTGCCGGTGCGATCATGTTCTCCGCGTTCTTCCTCGGCGGGATGCTCTTCGTCGCCGCGTTCATCATCTTCCTCAACCTCGGACAACGCATGGACGGGGGTCAAGAGAACAGCAGTCCCAAGCTCATCGTGGATAACTACGGCAAGGAAGACGCCCCGTTCCAGGACGCTACGGGAGCACACGCCGGAGCGATGCTCGGCGACGTGTTGCACG
>CAYWOP010000115.1:0-3229 GCA_964459935.1 uncultured Methanosarcinales archaeon
CGTGGATTTGACGTCACACCTCCGGACGATTTTGACGCGGTAGATACGGCCATACGCCAAGCGATGGCGGGCGAAAATGCAACCCAGCTGAACCGCGCGATGCAGGAGAGCGACGCGCCAGCGGTCATACTCGGCTGTACAGAACTCCCGTTGCTCTCCTACGAGACGGAAAAGACGGTATATGATTCCTCTGAACTGCTCGCGTCACACGTCGTCGACGTAGCGTACGATGCGACACGTTTTTAATCTATCAACTCCTTATTTGTCATATGGAATACGCGGACCTCGTCTCCGTCTACGAAGAGCTCGACGCCACGACGAAGCGCCTGGAGATGACGCACATCATCGCGGAGGCGTTACGTTCCGCTTCTGAACACGATCTGGAAGCGGTCGTGCTCTTGCTGCAGGGCAAGGTGTTCCCTGCGTGGCAGAAGGAGAAGAAACTCGGCGTCTCCAGTAACTACGTGGTACAGGTCATCCACCGCGTCGCCGGCGTGCCCGAACAAGAAGTGGAGGACACATGGGCGGACACCGGCGATCTCGGACGCACGGCGGAGGAGCTGATCGAGGGAAAACAGCAGGAAACGTTGTTCTCCAAATCACTATCAGTCTCGAAAGTCATAGAAAATCTGCGCGAGCTACCGGATATCGAGGGAGAAGGAAGCGTCGACCGCAAGCTCCAGCTCATCGCTGAACTCCTCAGCTCCGCTTCGCCGGTCGAAGCCAAGTATATCGTGCGGACGGTACTCGAAACGCTCCGCCTCGGCGTGGGGAGCGGGACCATCCGCGACGCCATCGCCTGGGCGTTCTTGGAAGAAGAATTAGACTTCACCTACGAGGACAGCGATATCACGGTCAAAAATCGCGAACGGTACGATGCGGTGATCGAGACCGTACAGGCCGCATACGACAAGCTCAACGATTTCGCGGAGGTGGCTCGTGAGGCCAAGGACGGTCTTGAGCGACTGGAACAGGTGGAGATCAAGCTCGGCCGTCCGCTCCAGGTCATGCTCGCGAAGACCGTGGAAGACGTTGCCGAAGGGTTTGAGAAAGTGGGGCGGCCAGCGCAGTTGGAACACAAGTACGACGGGTTCCGTATGCAGATCGTGAAGGACGGTAAGGAGATAAAGATATATACGAGACGCTTAGAGGATGTGACGGAACAGTTCCCCGATGTGGTCAGGTACGTCCGCGACCAGGTGGGTGCTGACCGGTGTATCCTTGACGGCGAAGCTGTGGGGTACGATCCCGATACGGAGGAGTATAAGCCGTTCCAGGACATCAGTCAACGGATCAAACGCAAGTATGATATCGACGAGATGGCGGAGCAGTTACCCGTCGAGGTGAACGTGTTCGATCTCCTCTACCTTGACGGAGAGAGCATGATCCACGAACCCTTGCATGAACGACGGGACGCACTGGAAGCGATCATCGACGGCGAGGAGCGGAAGCTTCGCGTCGCTACTGCTCTTGTAACCGGGGATACCGACGAAGCCATGCAGTTCTACCACGATGCGAAGGAACAAGGCATGGAAGGCGTGATGATGAAGAACCGTGACTCGCCGTACAAGCCCGGGTCGCGCGTGGGATACATGGTCAAGCTCAAGCCGACCATGGAAACGTTGGACCTTGCGATCGTGGAAGCGGAGTGGGGCGAGGGCAAACGTTCCGGCTGGCTCACCTCCTACACGCTCGCGTGCCAGGATGCGAACGGAGAACTGCAAACGGTGGGGAAGGTCGCAACGGGTATCAAGGAGTTAGAGGATTCGGACGGTGTCACGTTTGGGGACATGACTGAGTTGCTCGAACCGCTGATCGTCAACGAGGATGGTCGAGAAGTCGAGGTCACTCCTGAGGTCGTGATAGAGGTAGAGTTCAACGAGATACAACAGTCTCCCACGTATGACAGCGGATACGCTCTCCGGTTCCCGCGTTTGGTGCAGGTACGGGAGGACAAACCGGTCTCAGAGGTGTCGGAGCTGAGCTTGGTCAAGGAGCTCTACGAACGGCAGTGAGAACCGCTCTACCCTGGTTTTTTATTTTTGAAACAACCTTTCATAAATGAAATAGTGTTTCATTATCGAAATTATTATAAATGAGCATCTGTAACGCGGGAATATGGAGGTTGGGGACGTCCTACGCGAACTGTTCGACGAGAAGACGATCGACGTCCTGTCTCTGTTCCACAGCAGCCCCGACGAAACGTTCTATCTCCGCGAAATCAGCGAGAAGACGGGTGTCTCCGCCGCGACGACGTACCGTATCATCCAGCGACTGCTCGAGACGGAGGTGATCACGAAGACGGAGGTGAAGACGGCGAAACTGTACACGCTCCGGGATACGGGGGTCAACAGGGAGCTGAAGGGTCTCTTCGAGGAAGAGCCGGACCCGCTCGATCTCTTCGTAGACTACGCGTGTGAGTGCGCGGGCGTCAAAAAGATACTACTGCATGAAAAGTCCGATGATACGAACAACGTGCTCGTAGTGGGCGAGAACCTGGACTCGGAACAGATCAACGATAAGGCCACTGAGATACGTAAGAAACACGATTTCGGCCTGGTCGTTCTCACTCTCTCGAAGCAGCAGTTCCGGCAGATGAGCGACATGGGACTTTTCCCTGGTAACAAGGAATTGCTCTGGGAACGATGACGAAAATTATTCTCCACAATCAAAAGCTTTAAATATACCTTAGGTGAGTATAATAGTATAGAATTATGTCAGTCAGCCTTGGCGGGACTGATTGACTGAACGTCAACCACTTGGCGGTTGTTGGCGGAAATCGTTTGGTTTCTAGGTAGTGGTATGTAACCACTCATATATAAAGATTACGGTAGTGACGACAGTGACAACGAACCAAAGACAAAGGGGGAAAAACTAATGGACTTTATTGTGGAAAAGGCGCAGGAACACCAAGACGAACAGCAGACAGAAGATCTCGAAGTCGGTCAGGCCAACATCAAGGTCATCGGCATCGGCGGAGCCGGTAACAACATGGTCAACTGGCTCTACAAGAAAGGAATCGAAGGAGCCGAGATACTTGCCTGTAACACCGACAAGCAACATCTCGATATGATCGACTGCGATCATAAGTTCCTCATCGGGAAGGACGTCACCAAAGGACTCGGAGCCGGCGGCCATCCCGAGAAAGGCGCCGAAGCAGCACAAGAAAGTCTGCAGAAAATCAAGGACGTCATGCAGGGCGGCGACATGGTCTTCGTCTGCGCCGGCA
>CAYWOP010000116.1:0-287 GCA_964459935.1 uncultured Methanosarcinales archaeon
ATCCTCCACACAAACGAAGGTGGAACAGGTACTTGACAGACCAGAGACCTCCTCAGTTGTGCAGAGCGCCCTACAGAAGTTCAATACCACATTACACTCCTATCTCGACGGTGAGCACGCACAGCGAGTGGCAGAACAGTACGAGACAATCAACGAAGTATGGAATCAGATCGAACAACGACTGGAACCGCTTTCGAGTGAAGTCCAGGAAACTGTCCTGGGGATACAAAAAGAGGTCGATAAGTATAAGGATGAAGCCGAAGCTATCCGGAATCACGATTCAAGAT
>CAYWOP010000116.1:297-3197 GCA_964459935.1 uncultured Methanosarcinales archaeon
TACCTCATCCTCAGTGAGAATCAACAAGGGAGCAGTACGCCTTCACAAGAAGAAAACGAAGCTGGGGCAAGGCGCATAGACGAAGGACCGCCCGAGCACAGCGCAGGGATACCCGACCCATCGTCCACTCCCCAATCCGGTAACAGTCTCCCATACACGGTGTACCTTATCACACCGTCTCAATATCGGAAACACATCGATGCAGAGCTTACAGTGGAGGATAAGCTTCCCGGCTATGACTTGGGAAGCAACCACGTTGCCGTCGAGCTGGGCACGGGAAGGACGCCGCTGGAAGAGGAGGTAGAACTCACCACGTCCACGGAACGCATACCCGGCGGAAAGGCAGTGGTGGTGCAACTGGCAGTTGGTGATACTTTCCAGTATCAAGAGATCGGCCGTCCAGATATACCGAGCCGCGTTAAAGTACATGGACGGTTCGTCGACAAGCAGCAAGTCGGCTGGTTCTATCACCTCGAAGATCTCTACGAAGAAGATGATATCGGAGTGCATGGTGATGAAGTCCGTATCACACAAGTAGTGGATGACGACGGATACCGTGAGGTGGATGTCCATGTCGATGAAAATGGTTACTTCACGCTCGAAGCTCGCCCTGGTACGATAAACATCACCTATGAGTACAACGATGAAACGCGGACGTCTGAGCATGATACGGATCACTACGCAGCGATCGTACAGATAGATACAGAAGGCGAATCACCGGAGCCCTCTCCGGAACCGGAACCAGAGCCTGAGCCTGGCCCCGGCCCAGATGAGGAGTTACAACCCACCAGTCTGCAAATTAGGAGCTTTGTTGTGCAGGAAGATGTACCTGTTCCCGAGGCTGACCAAGCTGACCTTCTCATACGCGGTAAGCGACCCTCCGAAGATCAATGGCGTACGCTCGACAGAGCGTCCCAGGTGGAGCGGTACAGTTACGACATCGATCAACCTGAAGAATTTCGCGACGTGCTCCTCTCCATCCAAGCCACGTACGCCGGAGACAAAGACGTAGAGGAGGAAACCAAGAGTTTCGTCATCAAAGATCTCAACTATCATCTCTCCACTGGTGAACCAATCAACAAGGTAATCTCTTTCACTGAGAGCACTCGATCACCAAGTCCAGAGGGGGGTGAACCGAAGCCGATAGAAATCCACGTAACTTCGCGCTTATATGAATCGGAAACCGGGAAACCAGTGGGCCTCATCGAAACAGATATCTTCCTCGAGGTCCACGAAGATGACAAGTGGGTGACGGCAGAGCAGCAGTCAACCACGGACGGACGAACTACATTTAAGATAGACCCCAACAGATACCACGGAGAACACGTTCGCGTACGGGGAACGCACGAACGCGACCAAGATGTGCAGGAACAAACACAGCCGCTGACGGACCTGGACGCATACATGGAACGCGGCGAACCGCTGGAAAAAGAGCTCAGGTTCGACCGCGATGACGACCATGACGAAGAAACCGACACGGCCGAAGTGCATGGACGCCTTGTTCAGGCAGAGCGCGTCTCCAAGGCCGTTTCTCAAGAAGAAGCAAATGAACTGCTCGAGGCTAAAAAAGAAGGTGCCGTAGGGAAAGGACTTGCCGGAACAGTAACCCTGTTGTCACATGATGGCGAAAACGCGAAACGTCTCGATACCACGGAATCTGACGGGAACGGCTTCTTCGCGTTTAACGTTCCGATGGAGCAGGTACAGGGTAAGCACCTGGCTGTAGCCGGGGTTCCCAAACATACAAAGCAAAAACGGTCAAGCTTCGCCAGACACTACAACGGCGGATACCCACAGGACTGGTTCCAAGTAAGCGAAGACCAACCAGAGCAGAGCGTGATAATTCCTGTACAGCAGCGTCCCTTGCAAATAGGATTGAGCCCATCCTACACCAATATCCTCGCGAACAAAGAACTCAATACAGGACCAATAGGCGAATTACAGTCTACCGAGGAACAGGAGAAACAAATCACGTTCAACGTACAAGCCAACCGACCAGGTATCGGCGTCCCCAAACTGTACTTCCTCTCAACAGACGAAGTCCAAGAGGTTCCGGAGGAAGCCATCACGATAAGTGCAGAAAAACAAGCACCGGAACAGAAGAACGGTGCCTATCGGTTCAAAGGAGAGACGAAACAGACCATAAAAGTTGACCTAGAGTTCGCGGAAGAGCCACCGTGCCTGAAACGACTGTACTGCGTCATCTATCGCGACGAGGAGACCGCGTCGTCTACTATGTTTGACGACCTCTTACCTACCCTGCTCAACCAGGAGTACAACAACCAGAACGGGGATACAGCGCTTCCCCTATGGACGCGGCTGTACAGTACAGCCTCCGAAGTAGATCTGGACTCATATCTCCACGATTTTGACTTCGTCGATGTGAAGCTGGTGGGAAGTGAGTACGTGTCTCGGAGAAAGAAACGAACCGAGAATCGGATAAAGCAGAAGGTACTGCAACCGATCGGGGAGGCAGGCATGCAGAGCGAGTCGAACTGGACTAGCGAACAGTTCGCCGACCACGACTACGTCATCGCGTTCACGAACGATTTCGAATGGAAAGCGGAAGTCGTTCAGGAAAAAATCGAGAATATTCTCGAGATAGCACATGAGGTCGAACACGTTTTTTACGAACACTTGGGACAGGTAGCACGCTATTACGAGGACTACGACGATTTCAAAACTGATCTAGAAACACTGCACTCGGTGCAAAAAGCTGAAGATCTGGATCAGCGCCGAACGCTACTGCAGCAACGCCAAGGAGACGTACCTCAAACGGGTCAAGAACTGATGCAACGCGTCTATCAGACGTTCTATGAAGTTTTCAACACTGAGACAGGGATAGCGCTCAAAGAGGAGGAAAGCTGATGCTGTGGACGCTGCTACCTGAAAAACTTCTT
>CAYWOP010000117.1:0-3192 GCA_964459935.1 uncultured Methanosarcinales archaeon
ACACGACCGCCTTCTCCGCTTCTGACGGATTGAACGAGCCGTCCGTCGCTTCAACGTCGATATCAGGAACCTTCATACTTGATCGAGCAATGCCTGGGTGAACGCTGGCAGATCGGGCGGGAAACGAGACGTGACGAGGTTATCATCAACGACGACTTCCTCGTCCACATATGAAGCCCCGGCGTTGACCACGTCGTCCTTGATCGTATGATAACACGTCATCTCTCGGTCAGAGACGATGCCAGCGCTTATCGCCACCCACGCGGCGTGGCAAATCGCTCCGATCACCGTACCGCGCTCGTCCAGCGTCGCGACGAAATCCAGCACGTCCTCCTTGCTACGCAGCGTATCCGGACACGCCCGGCCTCCGGGTATAACGAGCACGTCATATGCTGCTGGGTTGAGCTCTGCCACCGTGTGGTCCACAAGACAGGGATACCCTGATTCGCTCTCCTTGTCCTCTCCGTCCGGACTCGCGACGACCACGTCAAAACCGGCCTCTTCGAGACGAAGCCGCGGATAGTGGAGTTCGAGGTCCTCGTACCCGTCCTCGGCGAGGATGACCGCTTTCATCGGACCTCCTCCAGTCGGTCAGCGACGAACGACCAGTCCACGTTGTTGAACACGCCGTCGAGGTACGGCTGCTTGTTCGGACCGCGGTCGTAGTAGTACGCGTGCTCCCAGACATCCACAGGAAGCAGGGGCTGCGCGCCCCAGAGGGCGTGGACGTCGTGGAAATCGACCATCACGATCTCCAACCGTTCTGTCCGCGGCCACCACACGAGTATAGCCCATCCACGAGCGGCCTTCGCCGTCGCCTGG
The DNA here is from genome assembly GCA_964459935.1 of uncultured Methanosarcinales archaeon. GTDB lineage: Archaea > Nanobdellota > Nanobdellia > Woesearchaeales > CAYNLP01 > CAYNLP01. Next base: position 823 of record CAYWOP010000117.1, read on the forward strand.
AATTCGTGCTTGAACGTGGTGAACGAGCCAAAGTCTTCACGTAACTGACGGAGCAGGTCGCCGGACGGACGACCACCGTCGCCGTCCAGCGCTTCCCAGTACAGCTCGTGCAGGTACATCCCGCTCCCGTTATGGGTCTGGCCCTGCTTGACACTGCGGATCCCCGAGAAGTCCCCGGATTCCCGCATTGATTCGATCTCTTCCAAGTAACTGTTATATCCATCCACGTATCCTTGCTGGTGCGTGTCGTGGTGCCATTCCACCACGTCAGCCGAGATATCATCTTCCAACGCATCGTAATCGAACGGTAACGGTTGTAGTTCAACGGTCATTCCCAATCACCCCATATTAGGACAGGAAGAAGATGTTTAAAAACGTTTGCGGGGGAAAGAACTAAAAACAGCAGTACTTTTTTATATTATATGTGGACGGAAATAATACTATTACTTGTCGTAGCGCTTATCGGCTATCTACTGTTCAAGCTGGTGAAGAACCTGTTCGCGCTCGCGATCAACTCAGTGATCGGACTGTTCGCCCTGTTCGGTGTGAACTATCTCTTCAACACGTCCATCGCTGTGAACGTGTGGAGCGTGCTCATCACCGCCATCGGTGGTATCGTCGGTCTGATCATCGTCGTGCTTGCGCACGTGTTCGGTTTGGCATTCTAGAGATATCTACAGGAGTGGATGGGAGGTCGAACGCTCCGTCCGGGACAGGACCGATGTCTGTGGCGCGCAGCTCGTAACTATACCGCGAAGTGCTCTTCTCGTACCGTGTCAGAACGCCGTCCGCCTCCGCCCGGCAGTCCAGTATCTCCCCACCACGATACTCGATCGTGAAGCACGTGCTGTCCCGCCCAGCGATGCGTCTGCGACTGTGAATGGACACCTCAGAGTTGGGTGGCAGGCTCGTGTCGATCTCCTCCGGCGGTTTGTCCTGTGGTACGTTGTAGCACCGATCCCGGCAGAGGTAGACGCTCTCGTTGAGGATGTAGAACGATTCATCTTGGTATCGTCGGACCGAGTTCTCCCCGTCCACGATGACCGTCTCGGTGCCGCTCCGCTGTTCGCCTCGGTACGTGGTGGTCACGTCGTAGCTGGCCTTGAACGCTGGTCGCATCTGTAAGAACCGTTGTAACCGTTGTTTGGGGGTAACGTTTGCGGTCGCGTCCGTGCCGTTCACGGACTGATTCTCCTGTGAGATGTTCGTCGTGTTCGGAGCCGTTTCCGTCGCTCTGGGCTGGACCGGTTCTGTATTTGACTGACAGGCGAGGAGCAGAAGACTTGCTATCAGGATGATACGCCACCGCATATCCAAGCATACCTGTTGCGGGCTTTTTATGTGTTGAGGTCGATCTTCGCCCGTACCTTGTTGTGCATGCGTTGGAGGAACTCCTGCTTGTCCTCCATCTTCATGATATCCGAGAAGCCCATCGCGACGAGGTTGAACGCGAACGGGCTCGGTACGTCCGTGAACTCCTGCTCTACTTCTGTAATACCATCTTCAACACGTTCAAGGACGTCACGAGCGTGCTCGATATCCATGAAATCTTCGAGCACCTCTCGTCTCGCTTCGCGTAAGATGGGGAAGTCCCGGTCGATATCCCGCACGGCTTTCAACAACATGCGACTGGACACTTGCTGCTTGCCCACGCTCTTCTCATTCCCCTTGTAGTTCCGCAGTATCATCAAGGCACGCCCGGCGCAGTGGCGGAACCTGCGCTTGAGTATCTCCGTCTTCTCGAGCGCGCGTTCCATCACGTCCCGGAGCTCGTCCGAGGATAGTGAATTGAGTGCGCGCTTCGCAGGGATGGGTTGCTTGCTCGCAAGGTAGAACCCGTTATCGTCGATGCCGATCTCGACATCACGTCCTGATAGTTTGGATACTGCGAACGCGACGGCCCGGCTCAGTACGTCGTTTGTGCGCCGGCCGAACAGCGTGTGAAAGATCACGTACCGCTTGTTCCCGTCTTGGTAGTGCTCGATGACGATACGCTTGTCGTGCGGTACCTCCATGTATTCGTGTTGCTCGTTGATATATTCGAAGATGCTGTTGCGGCTGTTCGCGTCCACATAGAGGTATTCATCGATATATTCGAGGACGCGTTCTTTGTCGTGCAGGTCGATCATCTCCGCCACGTACCGTCGGAACTTTTGTATTTCTATGGCGAGGTCGTAGCTCAACGGGAGCATCTCCGAATACCAACTGGGCACGTTCGGCTGTGACTTCGATGTTTCGTTCACTACTGCGGTCATCCCGTTGCTGTATCGGAACTCATAGGTCTCACCGCCCAGGACGAACACGTCGCCTCGTTGCAGTCGTTCGAGGAACGGCTCACTGATGTACCCGATGACGTCTCCGCTCAGCTTC
>CAYWOP010000118.1:0-3189 GCA_964459935.1 uncultured Methanosarcinales archaeon
GCGGTCTCATATCAGAGCAAGGAGCGGCGCATATCATCGCGAACGACCTCGGCGTGCAGCTCGTGGAATCGACGGGCCGGCTGCAGATCAAGAACATCGTCGAGGGCCTCCGTGACGTGGAGATCGCGGGGAAGGTCGCGGACGTGTACGAGATCAACGAGTTCGAACGTGATGACGGCAGCACGGGCAAGGTCGGGAACTTCATGCTCGCGGACGAGACCGGTCGGATCCGTATCGTCCTCTGGGGGTCCAAGGCCGACGCGATCGAAGAGCTCGAGCGGGGTGACGTGGTCGGTATCAAATCCGGGTATGTACGGAAGAACCGAGACCGTGTGGAGATCCACGTGAACGAGGACAGCGAGCTGGAGAAAGATCCTTCTGGTATCGATATCGATATCGATCTGGAGGACGCAGGCACGACGCGCAAGTCTGTGAAGGACTTGCAAGCCGGTGATCAGTACGTGGAGATACTCGCGACCATCGTGCAACTCTTCGACCCGCGGTTCTTCGAAGTGTATGCTGAATCCGGTCAACGCGTGGATAAGGACGATCCTGATGAGGAAACGGAATACTCCTACGTGACCAACGCGTTCCTGGACGACGGGACGGAGACGATCCGCGGTGTGTTCTGGCGTCAGCAGACCCAGCGCCTTCTTAGCATGGATGACGAGGACGTGCAGGAGATACGCGAGGATCCGGACGTGTTTGATGAGGTGAAGCAGGACTTGCTCGGGAAGATCGTGCGGCTCGAGGGCCGCGTGGAGGAGAACGAGGCGTTCGACCGTCTGGAGTTCGTCGCTCGCACCGTTGATACTGATCCTGATCCGGATGAGGAGATGGAGAAGCTGGACGAGCAGGAGGGCGTCGATGACGTTCCTGAGATCGACGAAAGTTCTGATAACGAATCGTCGAAGACGGATATCGCGGGTAGCACGAGCGACGAGGAGGAACCATCTCAAGACACTGGCGACGAGGAGTCTGATGAGGACGATTCAGAAGAGTCGGACGATTCTTCTGCGGGCGTGAGCAAGGAAGCGCTGGAGGACGGGATGGTCGAGGAAGAGGACTTCGACGACGAAGATATACCTGAACTCGACGAACTCTAACTTTTATAAATAATCGTTCTTGTTACTACTATAAGATGACATCGCTTGATACAGTTGTGGAATCGGTCGCGCAAACAACGCAAGATGCACTGAATGAGATTGCCCATCAAACCCGCACGTACGCAATTGCAGGTCTAGGAATAGCTGTGGCTGGATGCGCTGGCGGTCAGCAACTGCCAAACGCCTGCAAATCAGAGACAGCGTACGAGGCAAACGGTGTTACCGTAACTCGACCGGCACTGGAACGTTTAGCACGAGGCGGCGGAGACCTTGACGAGTACCGAGATAACCCTAAAGAATATGTCGAGGATATAGCTCACAAAGTAGAACTCGCTGCAGACGGCGATTCCTGCGTCGATAAATGGCAAGCTTCAAACTATGTCCGACAGAATTACCAGCTCTAACAGTTTATTTCCACTTGATACTGCAGCCCATGCTCGGACGGAACCAGTCCTCGATCTCCTCGCCGTCCTGCACGGCCTCGATCACTTCGCGGAGGTCGTGCCGCGTCGGCGTCTCATCCGGCTTCATCGCGTTATTGATACGGCCGTGGTACATGAGTTCATGTGCTTCGTCAAAGAGGAACGGGTCCGGCGTGCAGACAGCACCGTACGCTTTCGCAACCTCCTGTGATTCATCGCGGAGGTAGTACCGATACCCGTGTTCCTCCGCTACGTCCTGCATCTTCTCGAACGAGTCTTCGGGATACTCCTCTGCGTCGTTGCTGTTGATACCGATGATCGGAACGCCCAGGCTCTGCAGGTCGGATATCTCCTCCATCTTCGCCTTCACGTAGGGACAGTGATTGCACATGAAGATGACGCAGAACGGCTCTCCCGCAAAGTCCTCTTCAGAAACGGTGGAACCGTCGACGTTCTTCAGCGAGAACGATGGTGCAGCATCGCCCTTCGACAGCTTCTTCCCTGACTTTTCCAAACTCATACTCGTTGATGATGAAGGAGGACATAAAAAGTTAACGTTATAAGCGAATACTGCATAAGAGGTTCCATGACGGAGCAGTTCAAAGAGAAACTATCGAGGCGATACAGATGATGGGCAACACCCACGTGGCCATCGGCATCCTCCTTCTGTTCGTCGTGGACGGGTTTACGCCGTGGCTCGCAGGACAAGAGGTGCTCGGCGCTACGTTAGTACTCCTGGGCTCCGTCCTCCCCGATATCGACAGCGCCACATCGCTCTTGGGGAAGAAGTTCCGCTTCCTCACCGCGTTCTTCAAACACCGCGGGTTCTTCCACAGCATCTTCGCACTCACGGCGTTCACCATCGTCGTCTACATCGTGAGCGCTGATCGTTTCCTCGCCTACGCGTTCTTCACCGGCTACGCGGCACACCTCGTCAGCGATAGCATCACACGAGAGGGCACGCGACTCTTCTACCCCAGCGATCTCACGATCAAAGGACCGCTCCGCGTCGGGAGCTGGGCGGAGACCGTCGTATTCATCCTCCTCGCAGCACTCGCCGTGAAGGTCGTGGTCTGACCACTGGACATCCGCCCGGACAGCGTTTAACAACATGGCCCGATAGATATATCTCGGAAAGCTTACCGTGCACCGCGGTAAAGCTTTATTAACAGGAGCGGATTCAGGAACTATATGAGCGAAGACGACCCGAGTATCGAGGATCTCCCAGGTGTGGGCGCTGCGACAGCAGGAAAACTCGCCGATGCAGGCTTCGACACCGTGATGTCCATCGCAGTAGCGACCACAGGAGAACTCACGGAAGCCGCGGGGGGCGTCGCGGAAGGCACCGCGCGGAAGATGATCCACGCCGCTCGCGATATGATGGATATGGGCTTCCAGACCGGTGAAGAGTTCCTGAAGAAACGCGAAAAGGTGAAGAAGCTCGACACGGGCAGCGAGAACGTGAACGAACTCCTCGGCGGCGGTTTCGAGACCGGAGCGATCATCGAATGCTTCGGCGAATACGGCTCCGCGAAGACCCAACTCGCACACAGCCTCGCGGTCCACTCGCAGAAACAGGAAGAAGACGCGGTCACCGTCTATATCGACACTGAGAACACGTTCCGACCGGAACGCATCAAACAGATAGCGAACGCCGCTGA
>CAYWOP010000119.1:0-1820 GCA_964459935.1 uncultured Methanosarcinales archaeon
ATTATTTGATATCTTCGTGGAGCCGTTCTCGATCCCGTCGCTCGGCGTGACCGCCACGGTGTAGTTATCATTGACCGCTGTTTCATTACTGACCCACGTGCTGGTGTTGTCGTAGTTGTTGTTGAGTGATGCGTTGCCTTCTTCGTAGATCCGTTGTATCTGTGTTTCGGACAGGCTGCGGTTGTAGATGAGTACCTGTCCAATGCTTCCGTTGTATGTTCGGCCTGAATTTGATGTGCCGTGCCGTCCGATGCGGACGGCGTTCGATGTATTGATATCCCCTGTTTTAGTTTGATTTTCTACTTGGGTTCCATTGATGTAGAGCGACTGTAGGGAACCGTTGTAGCGGCAGATGATGTGAGACCAAGTGTTGGCTGGTAGTTGGTTCGAGTGGTTTAAGATATCGTTATTGATACGGCACTGGACCTGAAATCCCGCAACATCGCTGACGACAATCGCCCAGTTGTCACCTGTACCGCCGTTGCTCTTCGATATTACCCGCCCTCCGTTATCGTTGGGATCCGGGTCGCTTGTAGGTTTGACCCATGCTGCGATTGTTTTCCGAGATCTATTACATCGTCCTTTCCGTCAAACTCATAGCTCCCTCCGATATCGCTGTTCTGCCAGGTGGGAATTGCTTGCTGCGTTCCCCCTCCAAGCGTCCCGTTGTTCTCGAACGTGCTGTAGTCACGCACGGCGCCCGTTGCGTTCGTGGATACGTTCGTGTTGAACTGCATGTTCAAGACATTCACTGATGTACCGTTCAACCGCCAGTCGAACGCGAAGCTGATGGACTGGCTCTGATTGTCCTTGTAGTTCTGCGGGTACACGGTCAAGTTCTGCGCCGTGTTGTTGTTCGGCAACGTCGCGTTCAGCACGGGCGTGTCGTGCGTCGGGGGCGTGTTGTTCTCCACCGTGTAGTTGGAGAAGGAGGACACGTTGAACGTGATCGACGAGCCCGTGCTGGAGAGGATGTGGCAGGACGGCGTCGTATCTTCATCGCAGAGTTGCTGGTCGCGCTGCACCACGGGATCCGTGTACCCCTTCGGGATGGTGATGTTCGCCGCCTGGTCCAGCCCGCTCCGCGCCTCGTTCACGTACACCCAGTCAGGTCCGAAACGCACGTCTCGGGACAAGTTAGCGCCGGACTCCGAGACGGACGAGAGGTACTCGACGATAACACCGTTCTCCTGTACCGTGAGGTCGGTGGAGGAGAAGCTGTAGTTCGTGAACGACGAGTTCGCTATCGTAACGTTCGCACTGTCCGCGTCCAATGATCGCTTGCTCAGGGAGCTGGTGATATTGACGAGTTCCACGGGCAAGCCGCTGTCCGTGTTGATGCCTTTCGTGGACCCGTTCAGTACAGCGTTCTTGACAGTGGTGTTCTCACCGACGGAAACGAGATAGTCTGAGGTATTCCCGTGGAAGACGAGGCCGCCGAAATCTACTGTCGCGTTAGCGTAGATGTCTGTGGAGACCTCAGAGCTCGTGTCATTGTAACTACTGTTCGTCGCATCTACTCGTAAGTCTTGAGGGATAATCAGTTCACTATTAGTATTATCTTCGTCACGTATAGTGAAGTCCCGGAGCGTAACGTTACCATACCAGTCTAACCCACCTGTGTTGTATCCGTCTGACAGTCTCCCTCTCGTGAAGTTCCCGTTGACAAGGGTTCCACTCTCTCTACTGAGTAATGACGTCGATGCGTTGGTAAAGTTCATCGGAGTATCGTCGAAGATGACAGTTCCTGACATCTCCCGAAAGAGCGATGATTCGTCGAAATCAAAAGTTCCACCGTGCATGTACAACGTATCAGACCC
>CAYWOP010000119.1:1830-3186 GCA_964459935.1 uncultured Methanosarcinales archaeon
GTCATCGAGCCTTATTGAAGATCTTGTATCTACCGTCAGATTATTTTGAGTGATATTCAGTGTGTCAACGACAACGATGCCGTCTTTGGAGTCTGGACTGAACGTAGTGTTCTCAAAATGGAGTTGACCGGTCGCATCAAATGGTTCAGTATGATCGCTGGTAATCGCGGTTCCCCCATAGAACGAAAGGTTTTCGATGAGACCGCTGCCGTCATGATTCAACCCCGTTCCCGACACATTCACGTTACAGTTCTGTATCGTGTAGGAACTACCATCTAACGTGTTGATACCGTCGCTTGAGAGTATCCAATAGTCCTGGCAAGAGAGCTGCAGATCTCCATCAAGGACGAGTGCCGTGGAACCACAGCTCATATTGCTCATTAATGTCACGTCGTTCGTCAGAGTCGCTCCACACCCCGGCGTCCCGACCTGATCGCTCAACCGCGTCGTTCCCTGCAGTACGCCGTCGCTCGGCGTGACGGAGACAGTCCACTGGTCGGTCGTATCGGTTTCTTCAGTGACGAGGGAGGACGTGTTCTGCTGCGTCTGGAGATCGCTCGTATCGTTATAGAACTCTTCGACTTGAGCACTCGTGAGGGTGCGGTTGTACACGCGTACCCCTGCGATATCGCCGGAGAATCCGTTCGTCAAGGTGGAAGAGCCATCCTGCGTGGCGCTCCCGACGAGGAAGGAATCGTTAACATCACCGCTCACCCCGGTACTGCCCGCGACGGTCTGGTTCAGTGCACCGTCAACGTAGAACAGGGCGTCGTTGGAACTGTTGAACACGACGCCGACGTGATACCATGTATCCACTCCCAGGTCCACGCCCGTCGTGGTGTAGTTCTGCGTGTTGTATGCGGTGAATCGCAGTTCCGAGCCGTTCGTGCCGAAGGCAAAGCCGTCCGTCGTCGTGTTGCGAGACGATGCGACGATCCGTTCGATACCGTTGAAACCAGGGTTGCGGATCCACGCGGTGACGGTGAAGCTATTGGAGATGTCGTCAGCTTCGGCCTGGCCAGCATCGATGGCGTCGGAGCCGGTGAATGAGTAATAGGTATTCGACTGGTTCTGTTTCCACGTCGGTTGACTCCTGAACGTCCCGTTGTTCCCGTACGTGCTGTAATCCCACACCTCGTCGTACGCTCCGCCGCTCACGTTGTTCAGGAACGGCATGTTCAGTACGGCGATGGAGGTATCGTTCAACCGCCAGTCGTACGCGACTTCGATTGAATCGTTGGTAAGGTCGGACAGGTTCACGGTACTGACCGTCAGGTTCGATGGGAAGCTGGACAGGTTCGCTTCCAAGTCCGGCTTGTCATGCGTCGGTGCGCTACAGTTCGTGTCGAACGACTC
>CAYWOP010000120.1:0-3181 GCA_964459935.1 uncultured Methanosarcinales archaeon
GCGGCCCGAGCGTCGGCACGTTGTCCAGTTTGAAGTCGTTCGCGTAGAGCACCGTTCCGTCGGGCGTGTGCACGGCGATCATCACCGTCTGCGGGGTGCTGTGTGTGACGTGGATGAACTCGATATCTATCTGGTCCGTTATGGAGAACCGTTCGTTGATATCATGGCTGACGATCTCGTTGTGCAGGGACTTCCGTTCGTCCTCACTCATGTGCTCGAGGAAGTTTGAAGTGAATTCGGTCGCGTGGATGTCCGCGTCGAACTCGTTGCTCAGGAACGGGACCGCTCCCGCGTGGTCGAGGTGTGCGTGGGTGATGCACACCGCTTCCACCTGTTCTTTCAGGTCGTCGATGATATCGACGTTGGGGGCTGCGTCGACCTCCATGAGCTTCTCGCCCTCGAGCTCGTCGCTCTCCCTGTCCTGGTTCGCGTACTGGATGTAGTTATCCATGTGCAAGCCGAGGTCGAGCACGACCACGTCATCTTCGTACTGTATCGCGACGCTGTTGCGTCCTATCTCTTTATATCCGCCTATCGGAATCGTTCGTAACATACACGGGTGGAGAACAGCTACCTTTTTTTAAAGGTTGCACAAACTTATTAATATCAGCCTAACTGGCATTTATATATGCGTGTGATCGTCATCGGCCTGCTCGCATTCTTCGCCCTTGCCGCTTCACTGCCACCTGCGCCCACCCCTCCTTCAGAGAACATGTCGATGAACGAATCCATGAACAGCACAGGAGGGAACAGTTCACAAGGGCCAGGGACCACAGAGTCAGCATCGGAAACAGGTACGTCCGGGTCTCAGGGACCGGATAGTTCGTCCTCACCGACCGTCGAACGACCCGCGCAGTTGGAACAGACGGTGCGGAGTGAACTTGAGCAGACCGAGCAACAGCTGCGGTCCACGATGGAGCAGCGCATGCAGTCGTCGCTTGATGAGATGCGTTCCGAGGTGGGTGCCGCGGTGCGTAAGATGAACAAGACCGTGACGTCGCGGACCAACGCGTTCTCCTCTCACCTGAATTCCCTATTCTACATCGTCGCCCTGCTGAGCGTCATCACCCTGGTCAACACGGGGATGCTGGTCTCCCTCTATTACGAAGAGGAGGAAGTCGAGGGCGAGGTGGATGCTATACAGGAAGAAGTATCGCAGGAGACCAAGGGGATACAGTCGTCGCAGGTCATGGACTACGTGAAGCGGTGTCGTGAGCGTGGCATGAGCGACAGGGAGATCGCCCGGTCCTTGAAAGACGGCGGGTGGTCCGATGACGATGTGGAGAAGCTGTTCAACAATTACACGTGAGGGCTTTGATCACTGCGGGCGCCAGGACTCGAACCTGGGTAGGCACTAAGCCAGCGGATTGCTCACGTCATCGGAGATTCCTCTGTACTCAAGCGTCTTGAGTCCGCCCCGTTTGGCCACTCCGGCACGCCCGCAACGGGAAGCGAGAAAGAAAGATGGTATATAAACGTTAGAGCTGTTCCAGCTTGTCCTGGATCTTATCGAGCTGGCGTTCCAGCTGCTTGGTTTCGTCTTCGGGCTCGGGCTCTTCCTCTACGGTCTCTTCTGGCTCCGGAGACGGTTCTTCGACGTCCTCGTGATCGTATCCGTCTTCCTTGGGCTGAAGTTCTTCAAGCCGTCGGAGGCTCTCCTCGGGGAGGTATTCATCAAGCTCGTTCATGAGATCGCGGAGCTCGTCAAAGTGGTAGTCGAGCTCCTGCATCTTCTCCCGATTGCGCTCTCGGAGGTCCGCGCGTTCGCGATGCTCTTTCAGTATCTGCAGGACCTCCTTCGAACTCTCGAGGAGGTGTTTCCGGAATTTCCTCGGCTCCTGGACGGTCGTGAAGAAGTCGCTCATATCACATCTCCTGTAGCGTATCGTTGACGTACTCCATCTTCTGCGTCACTAGGTCGAGCTGGCTGTTCCATTGCTTGATGTGGTCGTCCTCTTCGCGTTTCATCTCCTTGAGCTCGTCCAGAGACTGACGAATGGTATCGACCTTTTCATTGATCTCGTCCGCAACGCTCAATATATCCTCGTACTCGTCAATTTTGACAAAAATCGGCGTGTTATCCATCAGTTTCACCTCGTTCGAATAGTCGTTCGTCCATCACCATCAGTTGTTCCTGGACAGCTTGGAGTGTCTGCTCGATCTCTTGGTACTGTTCGTCCTGGTTCCTGGTGAGTTCGTCATAGCTGTGCAAGCTTCCCTCGAGCACGTTTATGCCGTCGCGCATCTCGCTTACCGCATCGTAGAGTTGTCTGAAGCGGTCTGAATCCACGTAGAGCTTGCCGTCGCTCGTCTTGACAACGTCGCGCCTGCGTAGTTGCGAGCGCAGGTCGACATCGTCCTTGTCGTGCTGGAACTCGTGAGACTGTTCCTGCGATGGTTTCGTGGCGGGTGCAGGCTCCTCGGGAGTTCCTTCCGCAGCGTTCTCATCCTGCATGCCTGGCTCCTGGCCCGGCTCTTCTTCCGGTGGAGCTTGCGGCTCATCGGAGCTCGTTTCTTCTGCTGGTTCCTCAGTTTGCTTTTCACTCACTGGTTCATCGGTTGCCGTCTCTTCTTGATCGGGTTCCTCTGGTGTCTCTTGTGTCTCCGGCTGTGTTTGCGTCGTTTCATCTGCTGATGGAGGCCCTTGTGATGTGGGTGGTTGCTGTTCTGGACTCTGCGTGGCCGATTCTGCCTGGGGCTCTTCCTCACTGACTTGTTCGCTGGGCCCTGCTGGTGGCGTTGTCGCTTCGTCCGGTTCTTCGGTCCAGTCGACGTCTTCGAGATCGTCTATGTCTTTATCGTCAAAGCCTGGCAGGTCGAGGTCATCGTTCGGTTCCTCGGGCGGTGCCATCGCTTCGCTTCCTCCAGGCGGAGCGGGCATGTCTCCCATCTCCTCAGAGGACTCCCCGCTTGGTGGTTCGGGTAGGTCTGATCCTTGTCCCTGAGGCGGTTCGGGCATACCGCTGTCCTGTGGATCCGGTGATGCCATACCCCCTGTGTCCTCTCCGGAACCTTGCGGCGGCTTGGGCATCCCACCATTCTGTTGCTGGCCTTGTGCTTGCTGAGAACTGCCGGGTGCCGGACTGTCGCTTGGCGGCACCGGTGGTGATTGATCCTGATCTTCAGCGCTGGGCGGTGTCGGTATATCGTCATCGTCGCTCTCCGCTTTCGGCGGAGGGCT
>CAYWOP010000121.1:0-3142 GCA_964459935.1 uncultured Methanosarcinales archaeon
GAGAGCCCGGCGCCCTGGATCACGCCGGCCGCCCGATCGCGGAGATCGAACGCCTCCCCGCCGTCGACGAGGACGACGCGGCGGCGGAGTAGCCGGGGAACGAAGTCAGAACTCGGTGGGTTCGGCCCACTGTTCGGACTCCGGGAGATCGATGTCGGTCGTCGCGAGACGGCAGCCGGTGAGCGACTCGAAATTGCCGTACAGTAGATCTCGGAAGGTGCTCGGTACAATCTGATCGTGCCGCGACGCGTCGACTTGCGGGACGTGGCGGAGAAACGCTGGGGGTTGACCGTGCGGGAGGCGGGTTCGATCGAGGAAGCAGCGCGGTACGTCCTCCGATAATCTTTATATACACGCGGGTTTCTGTAGTAGGATATGGAGTATGACGAGGTGGGACTGAAATGCGGGTTGGAGATCCACCAGCAACTCGAGGGTTCGAAACTGTTCTGCAACAGTCCCTGTACTATTACGAAGCGCGATCCTGACTTCACCGTGTCGCGCCGGCTCCGTGCGAGCAAGGGCGAGACGGGCAGCGCGGACCAGGCGGCTGAGTACGAGATGGAGAAGGGAAAAGAATTTGTGTATCAAGGCTATGACGATATCACGGGTTTGGTGGAGCTGGACGAGGCTCCGCCGCGCCCGATCAACGATGACGCACTAACGACCGTGCTGGAGTTCTGCAAGCTGGTCCACGCGGATATCGTGGATCAGATCCACGTGATGCGGAAGATCGTCGTGGACGGGAGTAACCCGTCAGGGTTTCAACGCACCGCGCTCGTCGGGCGGAACGGGTACATCGTTGTGGATGGCGAGCGCATCTCGATCGAGTCGATCTGTTTGGAGGAAGAGGCGTGTCAGATCATCGAGCGCTCGGACGAGCGTGACGTGTATAACTTGTCCCGCCAGGGCATCCCGTTGATCGAGGTCGCGACCGGACCGGATATCTCCTCACCGGAGCAGTGCAAGGCGGTGGCCGCGCGGTTGGGGATGATGCTGCGCAGCACGGGGCGTGTGAAGCGTGGTATCGGTTCGATCCGTCAGGACGTGAACCTGTCTATCGATGATGGTGCGCGCGTCGAGATCAAGGGGTTCCAGGAGCTCGATAGTATCCCTGATGTGATCGAGTACGAGGTGGAGCGCCAGTTAGAGCAGGACCGAGTGGAGCCGCATGTGCGCCGTGCCGAGGATGATAATACGACGAGTTATCTACGTCCGATGCCGGGTGCGGCGCGGATGTATCCCGAGACGGACCTGCCAAAGCTCGTCCCTGATACGGATGTGGAGGCCCCGACGTTGTTGACGGAGCGCGCTGAGAATTATCAAGAGGAATATGACCTGCCGGAGGGGTTCGGGAAGCAGCTCGTCGAGGCGGACGTTGCATTTGATGCGATAACTGATCGTTTTGATCTGGATCGGACGTTCCTGGCGGAGTTCTTCACGAGCATCCCGAAGGATATCAAGAGCCGGGAGGGCGTCGAGGTCGACCCGTCCGAGCACCTCGGTGTTTTGGAACGCGTTGAAGCTGGCGATGTGCCCCAGTCGGCGGTGCAGCAGATCTTGACCCGGCTGGGCCGTGGGGAAAGTGTTGATTATAGTGAGTATGAGCGCGTCTCGGATGCGGAGTTACGATCGTTCATCGAGGCCGTGTTGGAGGATGAGCCCGACGCGCCGATGGGTGCGGTGATGGGTCAGGTGATGCGTGAGTTCGACGGGCAGGTCGAGGGGAGCCGTGCGAAGGAGCTCGTGCAGGAACTGCAGGACTAGTTCTTTCCGTAGATGTAGATCATGAGCAGGCCGTAGCCGCTGAAGAGGAGGTCGCGGAGGCGGGTGACGAGTGCGACGAGCACGCCGATGCTCTCCGGAAGTTTGAGGAGTTTGAACAGGCTGACTTGTCCGGCTTCGAGCATGCCGACGCCCATGTAGCTCGGGATGGCGTACGCGATATCGAGCGCGGCGGCGAGGAAGACTGCGTGGAGGAGGGTGCCGGGGATGTTGAGGACGGCGAGGAGGAAGTAGACCTGGAAGGCGATGAGTGCTTTGGAGAGGAGGCAGACTGTCATCGCGGTGTAGAGCGTTGGTGAGTGCTCGGTGAAGTAGCGTTTCAGGTTGTCTTCGAAGTCGGTTAATCGTTGTTCGTAGTGTTTGACGCTGGCGATGTCGAAGTGTTCGAGGAACCAGATGCAGCTGGCGACGAAGCTCTTGTCGTGGATGATCGCTCGGTGGTAGATGTAGAACAGGATGATGACCATGAGGAGGAGAACATATAGTGTATAGCGGATGAGGTCGGGGACGGGGAAGACGGCGATGGCGACGAGTACTGCTGTGAGGTCGAAGGCGAAGCCGGTGATGAAGATGCAGATCTTCTCGACGACGGAGCTGAGGAGGAGGTCGTCGTGGTCGCCGTGGGGGAGGGCGACGCTGGTCCGCGTGAGTTCCCCGCCGATGCGCGGGCCTGGTGTGACGTAGCTGATGGCGTAGTCGGTCATGCGGTAGTTGAAGATGCGGAATGATGCGTATGGGGAGAGGGAGGAGTAGGAGGTTCCATGCGAGGGCGTATCCTATGAGTTGGAGGAGTGAGGTGGCGAGGTAGAGTATGAGCGGGGTTGTTCTGGCGTACTGGAGGACGCGGAGTCCTTCGCTCATGTCGACGGAGACGAGGATGTAGATGAAGAGGGGGACGCCGATGAGCAGGGAGAAGCTGATGACCCAGTTCCTCGACATATCCTAGCGTGAGCGCGGGTAGTATTTAAAGGCGTTGGCGGGAGTGGCTTGCCGTGCCATTTTTTGGGCTGTTCTCCGCTGTTTCTTGTATCTTCTTGTACGGTGGTCGCTGCGGGCGCCAGGATTTGAACCTGGGTAGGCACTCAGCCAACAGGTCCTAAGCCTGTTCCGTTTGGCCGCTCCGGCACGCCCGCGTATGGAGTGGCAGTGGAGCGTTGTTTAAGTAGGTTGCGCGGAGCTGCGAATGATTTTTTATAAAGTAAAGTATAACCCTTATATGTTATATAACTTATTTTAGTTATGCCGATGGAAAAATAATAAAAACAACTTGTATAAACAATACCAATTATGACAAACAGGCGAAGGAAAAATAATAAAAACAACTTATACAACCACTATCAATTATGCCCAATGACCAAAG
>CAYWOP010000122.1:0-3117 GCA_964459935.1 uncultured Methanosarcinales archaeon
AATAACGATATCTCGAAGAACAGCTATCAACCGATATCCCTCATGATAGGCGAGGGAAAAGTGGTCCAAGGGTTCGAGAATGCTATCAAAGGCATGCAGCCCGGTCAGACGAAGACCGTCACGCTCTCACCCGATCAGGCGTATGGAACAGAGGACCAGAGCAAGGTGATCACGCTCAACCGGACGCGCTCCGTGAACAGGACTCGTGAACTGACTCGGCAGGTGAGTGCGACGGAGCAGCAGCTCCAGCAGCTCGGTGGAAACACGTCTGTGGGTTCCATCGTGACCCGCGGCGATGTTTCATACACGATCGTCCGGAAGCAGGACGGCACGGCGATACTCCGCGTCGACGTGGAAGAGGGAGACGTGATACAGATGCCCGACACGGGGTGGAACGCCACGGTCGTCTCCGTCACCGACGAGAGCTACGTGGTACGCCAGGATCCCGAAGATGGGCAAGAGGTGAACTCGCCGTTCGGCCCGGTCACCATCGACGTGCAGGAGGATCGTCTCGTACGGACGCTGAACGTCGAGGAAGGTGGAACTATCAGTTCCCAACAGGGAACCGGGCGGATCACGAACGTGAACGCGTCCAAGGTAACCGTAGACTTCAACCATCCGTTCGCGGGGAAGAACCTGACGTTCGAGATCGAACTGCTCGACATCCTCTCGTAGTTCACTCCCACTACGTCGCTTGTAGGAATCGCTTGTGCGAGTGACGGACCCGGTCCTCATCGATCTCACGTAGATTGATCCACCGCATACCGGAGATATCATCGGCATCCACTTCTTCTCTCGGTCGATCTGAACACGATACGTGGTAGAACGTGTACGAGCATCTGAAGTATTTGTCCTTGTTGAGAGAGTAATAGTTCCAGTCGAGATCGTGGATAGCATCACCGACCTGGCGTAGCGTCAGACCGGTCTCTTCGAGGAACTCTCGACGGAGTGCTTCCGTGAGTGACTCGCCTTCTTCCACTTTTCCGCCCAGAAGGCCGTAGAGTCCGCCGCACCAGGCCTCCTCGACGACAAGGAGCGAACCGTCACGATTCGCTACACCGAACACGGCCCGGCGCTCATGGACCGGAGCGTCTTCTGGTTTCGTATGCTGTTCCCCGTGGACGTCGTGGAATATAACCAGTGATAGAGAACGGGTGTATGTAAGGTACAGGGCGGGTGTAAGCCCGATTCTGTTCAGGCAAGGCCTGCCTCGACATTCTACTATGCGTCTCGAAGACTTGCACCGTTCAGGACCACCGTTTCATCCGTTCTCCACGGGTCGTCAACGGGTTAACTCGGTCACCTCGCGGCTCCCTTCGCCGCATCATCCCGCGTCCGTGGAGGGGTCTCGTTGCTGCGTGGTTGCCACGCCTTTCAGCGTCTCGCCTCTCGCGAGTGAGCACGTTGGTGTCGGGACTTTCCTCAGCACGAAGCCGGGAGTCGAGCCCCGCCCTGCGTGAATACTGAACAAAAAGCGTTATTTAAGGTTCAGCATGTCTTCAGATACACTCGTTCACCGTTGTACGATACTTCCAGGGCATCCCCTGGTTCGCACGGATCCGTGAAATCCAAGCGACAGACGTATCCCGGGCCGATCGTGCCGTCGATGCGGCACTGCTCGTCCATGACCTGCTTGTTCATCAGCAGGGTGAAGTTGCCGGAAGCGAACGCGTCTTCTCCCGTATTCTTCAAAAGGACGTAGCCCTTCTCGTCATCGTCGGCGTTCTCGAACTCTTCCTCCTCGAGCACGTCACCCGGTCCGCGATCGGTCAGCGTACGGAAACACGCGGTCACCGCTGCAAATTCTGACGAGTCCGCATCGCAGCGGACATCTTTGTCGCGCAGATAATCTAGTACAGCGTCGCTCAGCCGCTCCGCCTCCGCCATACTGCTACTCTGCATCCACTGGTTCACCCCGAGCAGGCCGGATACGAACAGGAGGAATATGACGGCCAGGGTGAGGAACAGCTTCGCCTTGCCCATACCTCTCCTTGGAGGGAGCGGTTACTTAAGCTTTTCCTCCGCTCGCTTCAACGATTCTTCTGTTATGTCATCGTGGCTCGCGTGCCAGACCACGTCGCCGTCCTTGAAGAACAGGACCTGCGGTGTCTCGTGCGTCACTCCTGTCTCTTCCGCGATGCGATCTGAACGCTCTCGATCGTCCTGGACCACGGTATACTGTATATCCAGGTCGCTCTCCTCCTCGAACCGTTCGATGCGTTTCTTCGCCCGTGCGCTGATAGGGCAGCGATTGCTGTGTTTGAAGATGATGCGGGTGCCGTTGCTCACAATTGAGTCTTCCATAGAGCTTCGTGCGTAGAAAGTAATTTAAAGATTTTATTATTCCGGAGTGGTCGTGCGCGACGGCGAACGAGAGGTCTGGAAGGCGTACGGTGAGGCAGCGAACTATCTGTTCGACACTGCTTCGACCCGGGAGGTGCGACACGGGCGAGAACGGTTACGGAGAGCAGAGCACAGGGCGGAGTCCTATCTCTCCTCACCTGATCCGTCCGCTGGCATCGATATCGTCTATGCCAAGAGTATCGCACTGGATCTGCGAGCAACGCTGTCGCTAGATGGTCTGCGATACGGTCATATGGATCCTCAAAAGGTTCGCGGTATACGCGGGTCCTTTGCTGAACGCGTGGATCGCTCGCTCCATCTGCTTTCTGAGCGTCGTTTGCAGCGACGTGAAAGCAACCTTGCTCAGCGGACTCTCTACACCCTGGCCGGAATCTCGGATTTTTACAGTGGGGACTCGCCCGAGTTCGCCCTGGAACGAGCTCGTGATATCTGTATCGCTCCGGATACGTGGAAAGAACGATCGGTTGAGGTGTCGGAAGGATCGCTACGGGGTGAACGGCTCGATCTTGACGGGTATGCTACGGTGCAACAGAGCTATCACAACGCAGTACGGGATGTTTCAGACGCTATTCTCAGAGAGCTGGAAGCGACGATGCAGGACAGAAAGAGTGATGGCGTTGCGAAAGAAGATGCCGTGCGGGATTCGTATCAACGAGTGCTTGATCTCTCTCATAGGATGACCGCGGAAGAGGAGGCTTCAAAGGTTCCGCATGCGTTCTGGAAAGGGGAGAACCCGTATGACGAGGAAGAGGC
>CAYWOP010000123.1:0-3076 GCA_964459935.1 uncultured Methanosarcinales archaeon
GGAAGATCTCGAACCGGACGAGGTGTTGCACGAGCAGATGAGCGGTGTGGGCGTGACCCCGGCAATGGCGGAGGAGGCGGTGGACGCGCTCGGAGACACACTCTCAGATTGGAATGATGAGGAGCTGGCAGAAGCGGCCCGGATGCTCCGTGAGCGTTCCAAGCCGATGATCATCGCGGCGAACAAGGCAGACGTCCCCGCCGCACGCGACCACCTGGCCGATCTCAAGGACCTGGACACACGGGTCATACCCGTATCTGCGGAGAGCGAACTGGCCTTGCGCGAGGCGGACGCGTCGGGCGCTCTCGAGTATATCCCGGGCAGCGACGGGTTCACTATCACCGGTGAACTCTCTGACGAGCAGCGAGAAGGGCTGGAATTTGTCCGGTCGTTCCTCGAGGAGTTCGGAAGCACGGGCGTGCAGGACTGTCTCGATACCGCTGTGTATGATGTACTGGGATACAAGGCCATCTTCCCGGGGGGCGTTGATAATCTACAAGACGCGGACGGGCACACGTTACCGGACTGCTTCCTCCTCCCGGGCGATGCGACGGTGCTGGACTTTGCATATTACCTGCATAGCGATATCGGGGAGCACTTCGTCAAGGCAATCGATGTGAAGAGGGGTATGCCCGTTGGTAAAGAGACGGTGGTGGAACACCGCGATGTCATCAAGGTAGAAGCTGATAGTTAGTCTTCTTTGAGGAGATCGAGCTTGTCCAAGAGTTCTTGATACCGTTCGAAGTCCTCGCTCTCCTTGAACTCTCTGAGTTTCTCGCCAGGGAGTTCTTCGATCCAGTCGTGTGCGATCCGCAGTATCTCCTTCACGTCCTCCTCGAACATGACACGTTCGGACTCTTCCTCCGCATAGTGTTCAGGATCGAACTCGTCGAACTCCTCCGCGGGTTCGCTGGATTCGAACAGTGAGAAGAACCGTTCTACGAGTGTCGGTTTGGGGACTTCCAGATCGTCCTCGACCGCGGGTTCGTCCGCTTCAGCCTGCTCATCTATGTTTTCATCGAGCTCTTCTTCGAGCTTCTCCATCTCTTCCTCGGAGAGCTCCTCGTCTGGCTCTTCATCTTCTTCATCGAGTTCTTCGATGTGCGTGACTTCCTCCGTCTCGTCGGGAGCGAAGAAGGATTTGATATCTTCCCAGAGGCTCGTTCCGGAGCCGACAGTTCCGGTATCGATCTCGCCGTGCTCTTCCTCCAGCTTGCGGCGTTCGCGGATGTACCGCTCCATCTCCTGGTTGAACCGGTCCTGATCCATATATTTTGTTAGGAGGACTGCAGTATTTAAATCTATCCTTGGAATACCCTCTACGAGTAAAACCATGAAACAACAGAGAGGAAGGGCTCAGCCAAACAGAATGAAAAATTTCATGACCGCTGATCGTCTAGTAATCGAAATCAACTCAAATGTCAATGTGCGTCAGTTAACTGGGCTTGGATACACTTGGCCGGCTCTCGAAGGCTTCTCTTGACTCGCGAATTATAACCCACTGGACAACGGTCCGAATAGGATTTTAATCCGCTCTGCGCTGCTTTGCTCACATGTCTCCGATCCAAATCACGCCCGAACTGGCGCGCCTAGTGGCCCACATATGTGCGGATGGTTACTTGTACAAATACACTCAAAAACGCTCCAAACAAGAG
Source organism: uncultured Methanosarcinales archaeon (assembly GCA_964459935.1). Lineage (GTDB taxonomy): Archaea > Nanobdellota > Nanobdellia > Woesearchaeales > CAYNLP01 > CAYNLP01. The sequence continues at coordinate 1,656 of CAYWOP010000123.1, forward strand.
ATAAAAAGACATTCGAGGAAAAAGACGTGGAGAAATAAGTGGCAAACAGTGTATGTGAATACTACTCAGGCATTAGTAAGTCAATTCGCTTCCGATGCTAAGCTCGCTCTTGAGAGAAAGCCTGTAGCAAGAGACAATGAACACGTAATTTCTGGCAAATGGGTCTACCAGCTGGTACAGGAACTGGGCGGGGGAACGTCACGCGACTGGTCCGTAGCGAAACCCGTGTTACAAGGGGAGGAACAGATCAAGACGTCCTGGTTGCGAGCATTTTTTGACGATGAGGCGTATGTGGACACACAGGAAGATCGTATCACGGTAACAAGCGTCAATGAAACAGGAATCCATCAAATCCAGGAGCTACTCAAAACGCTGGGAGTGCGTACCTCCATATGCGGCCCGTACAAGTACAGCGGCTCGCAAATATTTCACCTGCGAACATATTCTCAACAGGTTCTTCACTTTAAAAACTCAGTTGGGTTTACGCATCCGGAAAAGAAAGAAAAGATAGTGAACCTTCTCGATGCAAAAAACTGGGGATGAGGGGATTCGAACCCCCACCGGCCGGTTTCTTCAGTTCATCGCCTCGCGGCTCGTCGCTCCACTACTGGAGCCGGCTGCACTGCCGGGTTATGCTACATCCCCGCATCACAATCGGATGACCGTGACGTATTTAAACGTACCGGGAGGGAGTGAACGTAAGCTTTATATAGCATCTGGCGTCCCCGTTCTACAGCGTACCATGAGCGACGACATACCCTCACACCAGTACTTCTACGCCGAGGACGGCACGGTCATCACCGGTTTAGAGGATCTGTATGAAAAGGTGGAGCACCTGGACGAGGACGCGTTCCGACGGCATCAGGAACGCGGGGACTTCCGCCGGTGGATCCAGGACGTCTTCGGCGAGCACATCCTCGCTCGGAACATCGACGACGCGGAGACACGGCAGGAACTGATGCGCTACGTCTTCGTACGGTTATTCACATAGAGACAATCTTCTTACTAACATGAGCGGCATGGGCCTGGAAGAGACCCCAGCGCCGTCGGCCCGGATAGCAGGAAAACGTAGAGCGCACGTCTGCGCCGCGATTAATTATAATCCCCGCTGCGTTCGTCAGGTCGATACTGCGGCTTCTCGTGGTAAAACCGTTCCCGTATCGCAAACACTTCTAGCCATTGGTTATTCAGGGATTTAGCAATCATGGCTTCGTGAATCATTTCTTCAAGCGAGTCATATCCTTCATCCAGAAGATCGCTGATATTCTCCGTCCGCTTCACCATATCAAGTCGTTCGTCGATACGATCCTGCATGGATGCGATCTCTTCCAGACGATCATCGAGATACTCCGCGAAACGGAGGAGTCCAGGATCCAAGTCACTCATCACTTGCCACCGAAGTAGTACTCTTTCCCGCGCGG
>CAYWOP010000124.1:0-3057 GCA_964459935.1 uncultured Methanosarcinales archaeon
AACGATGGACGCGCCGCTCGTCCTCACCACTGTACTGAATCCTGCGGAGGTGGACGACATGGTGTTCAACATGGATGTCGCTTCAGAGTATCCGTTGGAGTTCTACGAAGCGGCCGAAGAGTTCATGGATCCGAGCGATGTCGACATCCACACGCTCGAATCAGACCTTGGCACGCCGGCCCAGTTCGAGGGCATGGGCTTCACCCACTCTGTTTCGAATATGAACATCGGTGTGCGGTGCAGCGCGTACAAGACGTTGCCGAGCATGGAGGAGAAGTTGAAGGGGCAGATGCGACTCGCGGAGAAGATACGAGCGGTGGACATGAAGGACGTGGCCAGGTTAGTTATTGAGAAGCACTTCATCAAGGATACGAAGGGGAACCTCAAGAAGTTCAGCCAGCAAGAGTTCCGCTGCGTGGACTGTAATGAGAAGTACAGACGGACACCGCTGGCGGGGCAGTGCACGGAGTGCGGCGGGCGGTTGCTCTTCACCGTGAGCCTCGGGAACATCACGAAGTACTTGGAGCCGAGCCTGGACCTCGCTCGGGAGTTCGACGTCCCGCCGTACCTGCAGGAAACGCTGGAACTGTTGAAACGACGCGTGGAGGAGATCTTCGGGACGGAAGACGAGCGACAGGAGGAACTCCAGCAGTGGTTCTGAACGACGAAGAATCGATCGATTTGGTCGTAAGAGAACTGGACAGCCTTGACGGAGCGGGAATTGCCTCGTATCGCGGATTTGACTTCGTCGAGATTTCTCCGGGCTTGGTCGAAGAAAAGACAGGGATTGCGCGCTACGATCGTCTTTTCTACCGTAAAAGCGCTCGTGACGAGTACATCGCCGTCGATATAGACAGAGAAACTGCCACGTACTTCATACGCGACGAAGGCTTAGTCAGGGAGCAAAACATTAACAGTTTGCGCTTGAAACAGGCATAGCTATAAATAGCGTGTTTCCTTTGTTATGGTATGACGAGAAAAGCTCAAGCGGAAGTGAACGATCTGTTCATCAACCGATGGTCCCCGCGGGCGTTCGCGGACAAGCAGGTCCCGGACCACTTGCTCAAATCTGTCCTGGAAGCCGCTCGGTGGAGTCCATCAAGTTACAACGAACAACCGTGGCATTTCTACATCGCCCGGACGGAGGAGGACAAGGAGCGCTATCTGGACTTACTGATTGATTTCAATAGGAACTGGGCGAAGACCGCGCCTGTGATCGGCTTCATCACGACCAGGCGGCGTTTTGCGAAGAACGATGAGGAGAACGACGTAGCGGAGTTCGACGCCGGCGCTGCGTGGATGTCCATGACACTCCAGGCGCGCATGCACGGGTTGTACACGCACGGCATGGCGGGTATCAAACACGACGAGATCTATGACACGTTAGATATCGACCGGGACGAGCACAAGCTCCTCTGCGGGTTCACCCTCGGATACAAGGGCGACCAGTCAAAGATCGCTGAGGATCTCCGTCGGGAACCGAACGACCGCAAGGATCTGGCGGAGATCTGGACGGAAGGCGTTCAGTAACGCACGGAGAACGACCCGAACGCATCCGCATACTCCCGTTCGTTTACTTCAACTCGAGTCACGTCCGCGAACCGCGGACCCTCTTCACAAAAATCGATAAGTCGCTCAAGGGCGTCATCGTCACCTTCTGCCACGACCGTCACAGTGCCGTCTGAGCAGTTCTTCACATAACCGGTCAAGCCGAGCCGTCGCGCTGTTTGTTTGGTACTGCCGCGGAACCCGACACCCTGTACCTTGCCTGAGATGGAGAGTTCGACACGTTTCATACGCTGCCGTAGACGGATTGACGTGCACCGCACGCGTTGCATTTGAGTATGGTGACGTCGTCGTCGATCTGCAGTTCGGTATCGGGCTTGCCGCACTCCTTGCAGAACACGTATTCTTCAGCGTAGTAAGTGATCTTCTCGTTGATACGGGAAGCGCTGACCTTCGCGCCGATGACCACGCGGTTCTGCACGATCTCACCGGGACTGGCTATCTCATGCAGCACGTACTTGAGCAAATGCTCCGGATCGCGACCGAGCTTGTCGGCGATGTCGTGGAAGTTCGCGATGATCGTCTTGTTCCCCTCGACGTGTCCCTTCACGTTGGGGATCTCGAACCTGCTCTCCTGCACGATCTCATCCGGCAGTTCCTGTTTCGCCTTGTCCAGGAGGTCTTCGTACGTCATATATGATACAGAACACCGGTCGCGTTTTAAAGCTTTGTGACGAAACTCCGTAATTCAGTCTGCACGGCTACGAAGTTTTAAATACCGGTGTGAGCAGAACGGATATATGGTCCTCGAAGGCCTCTCCACACCGTTCCAAGGGAAGCACGAACCGCTGCACATGGTGTTCTACGGCGTCGTCTACCTCTTCGTCGCGCTCTTCCTCGCGTGGTGGGTGTTCAAGAGCCAAGCGGGGATGGTCGTGGTGTTCCTCACCAGTCTGGCCTGCGTTCCCTTGATATATCATGTTATCAAGCAAGAAGAGGTCAAAGACTTGCAGGGACGGCGCGAGGTCTGGCTGTTGAAAGAGCACGGAAAAGCTTTACTATATTTCATGTGCCTCTTCGCAGGGGTGACGATCGCGACCGCGCTGGCGTACTTCCTCCTCCCGGCGGAGCAAGCGAGTTCGCTGTTCTCCTCCCAGCTCAACACGTTGGAATCCCTCGGCACAGGCACGGGCGCGGCGACGTCCGGAACGGGGGCCTTCGCCCGTATCTTCTTCAACAATTTGAAAGTCCTGATTTTCTGCGTCGTGTTTAGCTTTCTCTACGGTGCTGGCGCTGTTTTCATCCTTAATTGGAACGCGACGGTCATCGGTGTAGCCATCGGGAACTTCGTCAGTAGCACGCTCTCGAGTTACGCCAACCTTGTCGGTCTTGAAAAGGTGGGTACCTACTTCGCCGTCATCACCACCGGTCTCTTCCGCTACGTCATCCACGGCATACCAGAGATACTCAGCTACTTCACCGCGGGCCTCGCAGGAGGTATCATCAGCGTCGCGGTGATCAGGCATGACTACGAGACGAAGAAGTTCGAAC